>NZQU01000045.1 GCA_002696025.1 Crocinitomicaceae bacterium | reverse complement strand
TTGTTTCTCCAACTGTATATGACAAGGCTAAAGTAGAAAAAACTTTGGGGCAAGACCCTACATCGTTTGAGGTAAATTATGAGGTTCAAAAAAATATAATTTATAAGGGTAAATCTACGGTTTCAAATGGTGACTTTGAATATAGCTTTATTGTTCCAAAAGACATTTCCCTAGCCTATGGATATGGTAAATTAAGTCATTATGCAAATAATGATATTCATGATGCAATGGGGTTTGACACTTCTATAATAATTGGTGGAATAAATACAAATGCGCTTTCTGACTCAGATGGACCTCAAATAGAAATTTATCTTAATGAGAATTCTTTTGTAAATGGAGGAATTACCAATAGTACACCAACTTTAATTGCCAATGTATTTGATTCTAGTGGAATCAATACAGTGGGAAGTGGAATAGGCCATGACATAACTGTGATAATCGACAATGATAACTCTGCTCCAATAGTTTTAAATGATTTCTATACCGCTGATCTTGATACTTACCAGTCTGGAGAAATTCGCTACCATTTTCCTTCTCTAGATGCAGGTCCTCATCAATTAACTTTTAAAATTTGGGACGTCAATAACAATTCTTCTGAGGTTACTATTGATTTTGTTGTTCAAAATGATTTAGATGTTTCTTTGGATAGAGTTTATAATTACCCCAACCCTTTTACAACAAGTACAGAGTTTATTTTTGAACACAATCAAGCTTGTAATGAAATGGACGTTCAGGTTCAGGTATTCACTGTTTCTGGGAAATTGGTTAAATCAATCCATACAAATGTTTACACTAATGGGTACCGTGTTAATGGTATTTATTGGGATGGTAAGGATGATTTTGGGGATCAATTGGCTAAGGGGGTTTATGTTTATAAACTCAAAGCAACAACCATTGATGGTAGATCTGCAGAGAAAATAGAAAAATTAGTTTTACTTAAATAAGTTGCACAATAATAGGTTATTCAAAACGTATATATATTTTTGCATTAGTATTATGAAAAAAACAATCAATATATTGGCAGTAGCATTTATGAGCATTTTGAGCTTTAATGTTTTTGCACAACCAACAGGAAGCGGTGTTACTGATGATCAGCTTCAACTTAACTCTATTACAACGGCTGTGCCGTTTATGTCCATTACGCCAGACTCTAGAGCTGGAGGTATGGGAGATGCAGGAACAGCATTAAGTCCAAGTTCAACATCAGTGTATTGGAATACATCTGGCTTAACCTTCTCAGATCAAAAATCAGAAATAAGTTTGTCATATACTCCTTGGTTGAGACAGCTTACAAACGACATTCATTTGTCCTATTTATCTGGTTACTATAAAATAAATAAAACGCATACAATTGGAGGTGCAATAAGGTTTTTTAGTTTGGGAGAAATTACTTTTACTGATGCATCAGGAAATGTAATCAGAGATGATAAGCCAAGTGAATATGAATTAACAGCTGCTTATGCTTTTCGTTTATCTGATAAAATGAGCTTAGGGATTAATGGAAAATTTGGATATTCCAATTTGACTGGCGGTTTAACTGTTGCAGGAGTTAATACCAAGGCGGGTATTGTTGGTGCAACTGATTTATCTTTCACTTATTTTAATGATAAGGCTCGATTGGGAAAAACCAATGGAACATACACCTTTGCTACCACGATTAATAATGTCGGTAATAAAATTGCTTATTCTGAATTATCTCAACGAGACTTTATTCCAATGAATCTTAAAATAGGGAATGCATTTAAAGCTGATTTTGACCGATTTAATTCAGTTACTTTCTCCCTTGATCTTCAGCGTCTTTTGGTTCCTACACCTGCAGCTTATGATATGATTAATGGTGAAAACACAATGCTTTCTGGCATGTCAAGCGATGTAGGTGTTATTGCTGGAATGGTACAATCATTTTATGATGCGCCTGGTGTTGTAGCGGTTGATGAAAATGGAGATTACATACAAAATTCAGATGGTTCTTATCAAGTTGTTAGTGGCTCTAAATTTAAAGAAGAATTATCTGAAATCAATATTGCGGCAGGTGTTGAATGGTGGTATAATAATATTTTAGCATTGAGAACAGGTGTTTTTTATGAGAATAAAAACAAAGGAAATAGACAGTTTTTAAATCTTGGTGCTTCTCTAAAATACAATATGTTTGGTATTGATATTTCATATTTGGCTTCCTTAAATGGAAGGCAGAGCCCACTTGCGAATACACTTCGCTTTACAATTCGTTTAAATCTTGATCAAAAAGAAGCGGTAAGTTCTTCTGAATCTACACCATAATAAATGAGTGCCATTAGAATTGGGTTTGGCGTTGATGTTCATCGTCTTGATAAAGACAGAGATCTATACATAGGAGGGGTTCAAATACCATCTGATTTAGGGGCTGTTGGTCATTCGGACGCTGATGTTTTAATTCATGCTATCTGTGATGCAATACTTGGAGCATGTAATCTTGGTGATATTGGTTATCATTTTCCAGATACAGATAGTAAATACAAAAACATTGATTCGAAAATCATCCTTAAAAAGGTTTCTGATTTGATGAAAAAAGCAGGTTATTCAATTGTAAATATTGACTCAACAGTTGTTCTTGAAAAACCTAAATTAGCTCATCATTTAACTGCAATGAAAAAAACTTTAGCAGAAATTCTTATGATTTCTTCTTTAGATATTTCAATAAAAGCAACTACTCATGAAAAAGTTGACTCATTTGGTAAGTCAGAGTCAATAAAGGCTTATGCTGTCTGTTTGTTGACTAAGTAAGTTTATTTGATTCTGCTTTCTAGCCTATTTTTTAAACCATCCCAATCAACCAAGTGTAATCGAATTGTGCCAACTGGAATTTTTGCTTTTACAAGAACGGGGATTTTGTTTTTATCATCAGTAATCCAAAAGTTAACATCATCCTCACTTTTAAAATACCTGCCTGTTTGAACTACGGGAACAAACTTTAAGCAGTTAAACTTTCCTTTTCTAATGGTAATTTTTTCTTTACCAACATACTTAATCTTAAGTGGATATATTTCATTATCCATAAAACAGTTAAATTCAAAAACTTTTCCTTTATAAATGTTTTTAAAATCTAGGGTTCGAGCAAAATAAAACGAAGAGATCATGTCTTGAATTCCGATTGGAATTTCAAATGTTTGTTCTCCGGTATGTACTTTTTTGTAATGATGCTTGAATGAGTAATCTTGAGTAATTTTATATCCCCCTTCATTCACTCTTCTTTTAAAATACCATGGAAAAATTCCTTTTTTATCTATATAAGTTTCATATCGATCTCTAACTTTGTAAAAAGAATTAAATGCACCTAAGGTTTTGCCTTTCCCAACAATGTGAAACATATTTCTGCCTTTGACTTTTCTTTCTGTAGTTCTGATTTCTAATGTAGCTTCACCTGCGTCAATAATACCATAGCTTATTCTGTATCGTAGTTTTTCGCCGGTCTGAAAAGCAGTGTTTTCAACTAATGGCAAGCCTTGATCATTTGTGAACGATATGAGAGTCAAAAATAAAATTATTATAAATATATTTTTCATAATTTAATTACATATCAAATGATGTACCAAGCTTAAAAAACATTTGCAAAACATTTTTTATATAAAAGAGAAAAGGTTAATTTAGTTAATTGAGTCAAAATAATAAATGTCAATAAAAAAATCATCTGCCAAAGAGCCCTTATCTAAGGATTTTGATTTTCTAAACGAAAATCCGAATGGTGTTTTTAGTGTAAATTCTAAATTGAATTTGACTTATTCTAATAAATCTGCTAAACAATCTTTTTTTCTTGATTTTTCTATTAATAAAGAAATAGGGGATCTTGATTTTAAACAATTTTTAAAAAGTTTTTTAAAATCAAGTAAAATACATGAAAAAATTCATCTTGAAAGAAATGGAAGGACTTATTCAATAACGATAAGTCAAAGTTCTCCAAAGAGTGATATTCTTATTTATACAACTGATGTTTCAACATTAATGGAGGATATTAAAAGGAAAGAACTTGAACTTGAAAAACTATCGTTACTTGCCAAGCGAACTAATAACGGGGTGCTTACCCTAGACCTCAATAATAAAATAACATGGGCAAATAAATCATTTATTACAAGGTCTGGTTATTCTATGAATGAATTAATTGGTAAAAACCCGTTGACCTTTATTCATAACTCTACAGATAAAAAGATTCTTTCATCTATTCAAAATAAGATGAAAAAAGCGGAGTTGGTGGGTGAGGAAGTGCTACATAAAGCAAAGACCGGCGATTTTTATTGGATTGATTTAACTGTAAGCCCATTGTATAACAATGACAATGGACATACTGGCTTTATGATGGTTGAGTTTGACATTACTGGCCGAAAGCAAAGTGAACAAATTATTCATGAGCAAAATAAAAGTTTACTTGAAATAACAGATGCTCTAGACCAAACATCTTTAGTTGCTGTTTCCAGTATAAATGGAACAATTGTAAGGGTCAATGATAACTTTAAAAAACTATCAAAGTTTAATGACAATGAATTAATAGGTTCTGGTTTTAATATCTTAAGTTCTAATTTTCACAGCCAATCTTTTTGGAGGAATATGTGGAAATGCATAAAAAGCGGAAAAATTTGGCGTTCAGAAATCAGAAATAAGGCTAAGGATGGAACCTATTTTTGGGTAGATATGACCATTCATCCAATTTTTAATGTTAAAAAAGAAATAACTCATTTTTTAACAATTGGTTACGACATTACACCTCGAAAAGATGTTCAGCAGTCACTTATTGATACAACAAGGTTTCAGGATATTTTAATGAAAATATCTTCGGTATATATTAATATCCCTCTAGATACACTTGAGGAAGAAATTGTTGTTTCACTTGAAATTATAGGGAAATTTATTAATGTTGATAGGGTTTATGTTTTTGAATATAACCACAAGAAAAAATGTGCTTCAAATCTTTTTGAATGGTGTGCAGACGGGGTTTCGCCCCAAATGCAAACACTTCAAGATATCCCATTTGATAAAATGCCTATTTGGAGAAAGCGTCATTTTAAAGGCAAAGAAATTCATATTCCTGACATTCAGAAATTAGCAAGAGGCAAATTCAGAAAAATAATAGAAAGCCAAGAAATTAAAAGTTTGATTTCTATTCCAATGATGGATGAGAAAAAGTGCTTAGGTTTTGTAGGTTTTGATTCTGTAAGAGAAAAAAGGTTTTACAGTGAAGAAGAGAAAAAATTATTAAAACTATATGCTCAAATGTTGGTGAATGTTAGCAATAGAGTTGATCATTTAAAGCAAATAGAGGAGTCTAAAAATCAAATTCAAGAAATAAACGCAAATCTTGAACAGATTGTAATTGAAAAAACAAAGAAAAACCTTCAATTAAGTAGATCCATAGCGAATCAAGAAAAGATGGTGACTATTGGAGAAATATCAGCAGGAATTGCCCATGATTTAAATACTCCTTTGGGTGCGATAAAAATTGGTGCAGAAAGCATTTTGTATTCGTTAAAAAAGATATATAATAAAACGATACTAAGTTGTCAAGAAGAAGATTTAGATTTCGCATTTGATTTTTGTATGCGAAGAAAAGACGATAGGGAATTGTTTCTTGGTGGATTAAAAGCAAGAAGAGAAAAGAAAATTGTTCACTCTTTTCTTCAAGAAAAAGGGCTTGATCCTTCTTTGGATTTAGACTTGCTTTCAGATTTATTTGTAAAGTCTAGAATTAGTATAGATGATAAAGAAACGGTTAAAAGAGTTTTTTCAGCATCAAATCCGATTGACTTTTTAGATGTAATATATCATACATTAATGTTGGTTTCCTTTATAAATACAATTATAGTTTCTGGAGAAAAAGCAACAAAAGTAGTTCAAGACTTAAGGTCTTTCATTAAAGATCCTGCCATTAGTGAAAAAAACAAAGTTAATTTAAAACAAAGCATTTCTACTGTTCTTAATATTTTTAATTATGAGCTAAAAAAGAATATCGAGGTTTCATTTTTAGTAAAAGATGATTTAAGTATTGAGGGTTATGATATTAAGTTGTTTCAACTGTGGTCAAATCTCATAAAGAACGCAATAGAGAGTATGGATGAGCTCACTCAGAATAAAAAGCTTAAAATTAAAGCAACAAAAAAAGCAGAAAATATAGAGTTGGTTTTTGAAAACTCAGGACCAGTAATTGAACCACAAATTTTAGAGCAAATATTTGATAAGTTTTTTACTACAAAAGCACACAGAAATGGGACGGGTCTAGGTCTTAGTATTGTAAAAAATGTTGTAGATGAACACGATGCAAGCATTACTGTTTCATCAAAAAAGAATAGTACAAAGTTTACAATTTATTTTCCATTATAATTATTGATTTTTTTTTCATTTTATTTCAAAATAAATTCAATTAGAATATATTATTTTTAATTTTGAATATGGAAGATATAGAATATGCCATTGTTTGTGTAGATGATGATCCATATATTTTACAAATGTTAAGTTTTCAACTTGCAAAAATAATAGATCAGCGCTATACACTAATGGAATATTACACTGATCCTAATGAAGCACTTGAGAAAATTGATGATTTAGTTGATGAAAAATTGAATATCATTTTTGCTCTTATTGATTTTCAGATGCCCTCAATGTCAGGGGCAGATTTAATTAAATCTATTAAAAATAAATATCCTGATTTAAAATGTGTCATGCTTTCTGGACAGGCACACAAAAAATCTGTTATGGATTTGAAAAAAAACAACTTACTCGAAAATTTCATTCATAAACCTTGGAGTGAAGATGATTTATTCAATATTCTTCGTCCAATTTTACTTGAAAAAGCCCTCTAATTTTACCAATGAAAAATATTTTAATACTTGGAGCTGGATTGTCCGCTTCTTCTCTCATAAGATACCTTTTAAAGCATTCTGAGCATGAATCTTGGAGCATAACAATAGTTGATAAAGAAATATCTTTAATTCAAGAAAAAATAAAAGGACACCCTTTTGCTAAGGCAATGTCATTTAATGCTTTAGACCCAGAACAAAGAAGACCTGAAATAGAAAAGTCAGATTTGGTCATTTCAATGCTTCCTGCAAGATTTCATGTTGATGTAGCAAGGGATTGTTTAGATTTAAAAAAAGACATGATAACTCCTTCTTATGTTTCGGCTGATATGAGATCTTTACATAATCAAGCAAAAAAAGCAGGTGTTCTTATACTAAATGAAATAGGTGTTGACCCAGGAATTGACCATATGAGTGCAATGAAAATCATTCATTCAATTCAAAAAAGAGGCGGAAAAATGACTTGTTTTAATTCCTTTTGTGGGGGGCTTTTGGAACCGAGTAGTGAGAACAATCCCTGGAAATATAAGTTCACATGGAATCCAAGAAATGTTGTTCTTGCTGGAAAAGGAGGGGCGGCTATGTTTATTGATCATGGGGAGTATAAATACATTCCTTACAATAAACTTTTTAGTAGGCTCGATCAGATTTCTATTGATGGATATGGTGATTTTGAAGGCTATCCAAATCGAGATTCTCTTTCGTATAGATCTCTTTATGGACTTGATGATATTGATACCATCTACAGAGGTACCTTGAGAAGACCTGGTTTTTGTTATGGATGGGATGTATTTGTTGAATTGGGAATGACTGATGATTCATATGTTATGCAAAAGTCTGAAGAATTGAGCCCAAGAGCTTTTCTAAACGCATTTTTACCTTATAACTCATCAATTCCTGTCGAAGAAAAATTTAAAATTTTCTTAAGAGAAGACAGGGCTTATTTATATGATCAATTTGAATGGCTTGGTATATTTGAAAAAGAAACATCTTTTGGTGAGCCTAATGCAACTCCTGCAATGATGTTGCAAAAATTACTTGTAAATAAAATGTCTTTAGCACCTGATGATCGAGATATGCTGGTTATGTATCATGAATTTGAATTTAATATAGACAAGGTGTCTAAAAGAATTACATCTTCCATGATTAATATTGGAGAAGATCAGGTTTATACTGCCATGTCAAATACTGTTGGCTTGCCTATAGGAATGGCTGCAAAATTAATTTTGAGTGGAGAATTAAATAAAAAAGGGGTTCATATACCAGTAACCCCCGATATTTATGAGCCAATATTAAAAGAACTCGAAGAAAATGGTGTGATATTCAATGATAAAGAAATAGAAATATAGCATTTAACTTATTGGTTTTCTTTTTGGAATTTTAGCAATAGTTATTAATTATTAATAACTTTAAAGCAACGATTAATGCAAAAAAATCGTTTTTATAATGCTAAACAATTTTACCAAATTATATGTTATTACATATAACGACCAAAACCAAAACTATGTTATTAAAAAAAATTCTATTCATTTGTTTTCTTTCATTTTCAACTTTTATTTTTTCTCAACAAGGAGATGGAGGAATTCCAAATTCTAAAAAACATTTTTCAAATTTTAAAAATATTGATCATAAATTATTTGAACAACCAAATATAGATCAGTTAAAGTCTGAAGATCAAATAACAGACAATACAGGTAGTGCGCCGTGGAGGTTTGGTTATAATAATTCTACTAATCTAAATATATTGAACTCCGGAACTTGGTTTGATTTGCCAAATGGAGATCGATTGTGGTTGTTAAAAATAACTTGCCATAATGCTTTAACTATTAATCTTACATTTTCAAATACTGAAATACCAAATGGAAATGAGCTTTATATTTATGATCCACAAAAAACATTTGTTTTGGGGAAGTTTACATCAAATCACTTATACAAGGGGCAGTTAGGAGCTGAGATTATTGCTGGCCAAACAGCAATAGTTGAATATTTGGTTAAGGCCAAGCAGAATTATGGGCATATTCAGATTTCAACAGTTACTCATGGCTACAGAACTGCATCAGAGTTTCATGAAAAAGCATTTGGTTCATCGGGCTCTTGCAATATGAATGTTAATTGTAACGATGGAATACCATGGCAAGACCAAAGAAACAGTGCCCTTATGTTGGTTTCTGGGAGCAATGGTTTCTGTTCAGGTGCCTTAATAAATAACACCCAAAATGATGGGAAGCCCTATGTTTTAACAGCCAATCACTGTTATTCAAATCCAGCAAGTTGGATTTTTAGATTTAACTGGCAATCTTCTGGATGTAACAATCCAGGGAGTTCACCGAGCTTTGTATCATTGAGTGGTGGTGCTTTAAGAGCAAGAAGACAGCCTTCTGACATGTGTTTGGTTGAAATAACTGGCGGTTTACAAAATGGAACAGTGCCATTATCATACAATCCTTACTTTTCAGGTTACAGTCATTCAAGTACACCTGCTACTTCTGCAGTCTCGATTCATCATCCAGCTGGAGACATAAAAAAGATATCCTTTGACGACAATACAGTTAGTGCTGTTCAGGCCATGGGCTCTTCAGAAGCAAATAGTAGTTGGCAAGTTAATTGGGATAGAAATACAACAACTGAGGGGGGGTCTTCTGGGTCTCCATTGTTTGATCAGAACCACAGAATTATAGGTCAATTGTGGGGCGGTGGAGCATCTTGTAATAATTTGTCTGCTCCTGATTATTATGGTAGTTTGAATAAATCATGGGAGCCTAATGGAAGTAGCAATTCAGAGCAACTCAAACATTGGCTAGACCCAAACGATGACGGAGTTACATTTATTGATGGGTATGACCCGAATAATTCAGGTGGACCAACAGTAAATGATGCATCATTAACAGGTCCTCAAGGTGTTTCAGGTACATTTTGTTCTGCTGATATAACTCCATCTGTAGAAATAACAAATAATGGATCACAAAACTTAACTTCTGCCACCATAACTTATGATTTTGGAGGTGCAAGCAATACTTTTAATTGGACGGGTTCTCTAGCGCAATGGCAATCTGAAACAGTAACACTGCCAACGGTAACACTTGCTGCTGGAAATTATGTTTTTACAGCTATTGTTGACAATCCTAATGCATCTGTTGATGAAAATCCTAATAATAATGATGTGACTTCTAATTTTACTGTTGTTGTGAATGGTCAAAATGTAGATTTTAGCCTTACTCTAGATTGTTATGCCTCTGAAATCTCATGGACTCTTGATGATGACAACGGAAATACTCTATATACAAGTGATCCATACCAAGATAATACACCGGGAGTTCTTATAGAAGAAGACTTCTGCTTGAATTTCGGTTGTTATGTTTTCACAATAAATGATACTTATGGAGATGGGCTTGCTGGAGCTCAATGGAATGGGTGTAATCAGGATGGAAGTGTTTTTATCGTCTACGGAACTGATACATTGGCAGAAATTACTGAGGCGAATTCTGATTTTGGAAACCAAGAAGTTTTGAACTTTTGTTTAGAAGACAATAGTGGTTTGGTTGATATATTTAATGAAAATGTTATTGTATATCCTGTGCCATCAAGTGATGTAGTCACTGTAAGTACTCCAAGTTTATTGATGAATAAAATAGAAGTTGTAGATATGCTAGGAAAAGTTAACGCTTCATATTTTCCTAAAGGAAAACAAAAATATTCTATCGATTTAAATAACTTTTCAAAAGGCGCTTATCTTTTAAGAATACATTTTCAATCAGGTAAAATAAGCCATTCAAGGTTTGTTGTTAAATAGGGAGTCTACTATCCGTTCATAAATTTATAGCCGACACCCTTAATTGTTTGAATGTGTTCAGCTCCAATTTTAGATCTAAGTTTTCTTATATGAACATCTATTGTTCGATCACCTACAATTATATCTGATCCCCAAACAGTATTTAATATGACTTCTCGGTTAAATACGTGGTCTGGTTTTGAAGATAGAAGAGAGAGTAATTCAAATTCCTTTCTTGGCAAATGAATTTTGATTCCATCTTTTTTTACAATATACTTTTCTGGTATGATTATAAGTTTGGAATTTTGAGTTTCAGAATGGGTTTCGCTAGATCTCCTAAGTAAAGCTTTAATTCGACTTAACAATACCTTAGGCTTTATAGGTTTAGTTACATAATCATCAGCACCTGCGTCCAAACCTGCAATTTGACTATAATCTTCGCTTCTAGCACTTAAAAAACAGATTAAAATATTTTTGGTTTTAGAGTCTTCTTTTAAAAGCTGGCAAACTTCGATACCATCCATTTCTGGCATCATTACATCAAGTAATATCAAATCGGGCATAAATTCTCTAGCAATTTTAATCCCTTTAAGTCCATCGGCTGCCGTTTTTACAATGTATTCCTTTTGTTCAAGGTGAAATTGGATAAGCTCGGTAATATCAGGTTCATCATCAATTAGTAAAATTTTCTTTTTTGTTTGAGCCATATTTAATGTAAAATGTATTCTAAATTAATCATATTTTAACATATAATTATTATAAACGATTAATTATATTTTGTTTTCTTTTATTCAAATGTGACAATAGTATTTTGTATTTTTATAAACAGTTTATTGACTTTAATTAAATATGAATGAGTGTTAGGATATTGTTGGCTGAAGATGATGTTAATCTCGGGTTTGTCATTTCTGATCAGTTAAAATCTGATGGCTATGATGTCACTCTTAGCACCAATGGTGTTGAGGCTTTGGTAAACTTTCACGAGCACAAATACCACCTTTGTGTTTTTGATGTCATGATGCCTTTAAAGGATGGTTTTACTTTGGCAAAAGACATACGTAAAACAGATCAAAAAACACCTATACTTTTTTTAACCGCAAAGACAATGACTGATGATCGTATAGAAGGCTTCAAATCTGGTGGGGATGATTATTTAACAAAACCATTTTCTATGGAAGAGTTTTCCTTTAGGGTTAAAGCTCTATTAAAGAGAGTTGAAATCATTCCTGTTAAAGAGAGTCCAGTTATTTCGATAGGGTCATATCTTTTTGATACTTCAGAATTTTGTTTGATTTTGGATGAACAAATTAAAAAGTTAACTAAAAAAGAAGCTCAGATTTTAAAGATTTTATGTAAGTATGTAAATGAAGTTACTCCAAGGGAAATTATATTAAACTCAGTATGGGGTCAAGATGATTATTTTACAGGAAGAAGTATGGATGTTTTTATTACAAAGCTCAGGAAGTACTTGAAAGAAGACGCAGATGTTCAAATAGAAAATATTCATGGAATTGGACTAAAGCTATCAATTAAAAACGCATGACTTTTATTCTTCATATAGAAACAGCAACTAAGACTTGCTCAACAGCAATATCTAAAAATGGTGTTTTAATTGACATAATTGAAGAACATCCTGAAAATTATATTCATTCTGAAAAACTAACTTCAAATATTCAAGAATTAACAAAAAGAAATCAAATTGCTTTCAAACAATTAAGTGCTGTTTCCTTTTCTTCAGGCCCCGGTTCCTATACTGGACTTAGGATTGGATCCTCAACAGCTAAAGGTATTTGCTATGCTCTTAATATACCCTTAATTTCCATTCCAACTCTTCAAGTATATGATATTTGTGCTAGAAAAATGGGAGTGAGAGGGAATGTTTGTTCAATGATTGATGCAAGAAGAATGGAGGTGTATTCATGTATTTCAAATGGCATAGATGTTTTAAAACAAACCAGTCCAGATGTTCTTGATGAAGATTCATATTTAAGATTTGATCCTTTAACCGTTGTTGGTGATGGAGCATTTAAGGTTAAAAATATTTGGTCCCATAGAAAGATTGCTTTCCTTTTTGATGTGACTTTATCTTCAAAATATCAGGTTGAACTTGCATATAAAAAATTTAATAATCAAGATTTCGAAAACCTTGCATTATTTGAGCCCAATTACTATAAGGAATTTCAAACCACACAAGCGAAAAATTCTAAAAAATGAACTAAATAAAAATCATTTATCTAATCAGATTTGAATATTAGTTGTGGATTGTTATTTTTGTAAAAAGCTAAATCCATGAGTGAAGAAACACTTCATAGAATAGATAGTATTAGACAAAAAGTTAATGCGATTCATAATAATCTTTTAGAAGAGAGGTTAAACAATCAAAGTTTGCAAGAAAAGATAGATTCATTGCAAAAAGATATTTTTAATCTTAAAGATGAAAACAAAAAGATTCTTGAAGAAAACGTCGATATAAAATCTAAATTGGAAGCGGCTCGCAACAAAGATGATGGAACTCATTTATTTAATAATGCTAAGTCTAGTGAAGAAATAGATGAGATGATTAATGAAATAGAATTTTGTATTGAACACTTAAAAAGGTAACTGAATGAGTGAGAAAGTGTCATTAAATATTGAAATAGGAGGAAGATCGTATCCTCTTAAAATAAATAAAGGTGAAGAGGCTGGAATTAAAAAAGCTTCAGATGACATCAATCGAGCAATAGAGATATTAAAAAAAAACTATGCAGTTAAAGACATGCAAGACTTAATGGCTATGGCTTCACTGCAATTACTTTTAAATCCGAAAGACAGCACTCAAAAAATTTCTGAATCTGATGGATTCCTTGAAATAGATGAGGCAATTAGACTTTTAGATGAAGAGTTAAGTTCTATGGAATAATTACAATATTATTCGTTTTCCACATCCTTTTTGCAATTAAATTGTAATTATGGAACTTATATTATATATTTTATTAGGATCATTAGGAGGTGTAATAGCTACATCTATTGTTCATCGTTTTGTCTTGAAATCAAAAACACAAAAATTGATTAAAGATGCAACTAAAGAAGGTGAAAATATCAAAAAAGCAAAATACCTTGAGGCAAAAGAAAGATTTTTAAAGCTTAAGTCTGAACATGATAGTTCAATCAAAGAAAGGAACAGAAAGCTTCAATCGTCCGAGGATAGAAATAGAAATAGAGAGAAAAATCTTCAACAAAAAACAGAAGAATTAAAAAGAAAAGAAAAGGGAATAGATCGCTTAAAATTAGATTATGATTCTAAACTTAAAAACATTCAAACAAAGAAAGATGAATTGAGTAAAATTCAAGAACAAAGAGTCGATGAATTATCTAAAATAAGTGACATGTCTGTTGAGGAAGCTCGCAAAAAGCTATTAGAAGCACTTACAGATGAGGTGAAGGCAAATGCAATGATTCAATCAAAAGAAATCATTGAGGAGGCTAAACTAAATGCAAATAATGAAGCTAAAAAGATTGTTGTACAATCAATTCAAAGAGTTGCAACAGAACAAGCAATAGAAAATGCTGTTTCAATTTTTAATATTGAATCAGATGAAATCAAAGGAAGAATTATTGGACGTGAGGGACGAAACATCCGTGCAATAGAAGCGGCTACTGGTGTTGAAATTATTGTTGATGATACTCCCGAGGCAATTATTTTATCTTGTTTTGATCCAATTAGAAGAGAAATTGCAAGACTTTCGTTGCATCAATTGGTAACCGATGGGAGAATTCATCCAGCTAGAATTGAAGAAGTGGTTGCTAAAACGAAAAAAAACCTAAATGATGAAATTGCTGAAACAGGCAAAAGAACATGTATTGATCTAGGTATTCATAATTTAAACCCAGAACTTATAAGAATGGTTGGTAGAATGAAATTTCGATCTTCTTATGGTCAAAACTTATTAAAACACTCAAGGGAAGTGGCTAATTTATCTGCTATTATGGCTTCAGAATTAGGTTTAAATGTAAAGTTGGCTAAAAGAGCTGGTCTTTTGCATGATATTGGAAAAGTGCCGGATGAAGAGCCTGAATTGCCACATGCCATCTTGGGGATGAAATTGGCACAAAAATATGGTGAAAAAGAAATTGTATGTAATGCAATAGGGGCTCATCACGATGAAATCGAAATGACAAGCCTAATTTCACCTATTGTTCAGGTTTGTGATGCGATATCAGGTGCAAGACCTGGTGCGCGAAGAGAAATTGTTGACGCATACATTAAAAGACTTAAAGAACTAGAATCTCTTGCGCTTTCTTATGATGGCGTTTCAAGTGCTTATGCAATCCAAGCAGGGCGAGAATTAAGGGTCATGGTTGAGTCTTCTAAAGTTTCAGATAAGAAATCTGATGAGTTGTCATTTTCGATATCTCAAAAAATACAAACCGAAATGACTTATCCTGGTCAGGTTAAGGTAACTGTTATAAGAGAAAAGCGTGCGGTAAATTATGCGAAGTAAATATTAAGAAACTTCTTTTTTATAACGTCCTAGATTTATTTTTAAAGCTATTATAATAGAACACATTGCCCAAATGGGGACTGCTGCTTTGTCTGTGTCAAGAAAGTTGTTCAATATTGCATGGAAGAAATAGGTGCTTAAAGACAGGATTATGCTTAAGATTAATATTCTTGTTTCTTGATCCTCTTTGGGCCAAGCTAAAAATAAAGTTATTGCAGAGTAAAATATAGCTGATACAAGCCCAATAAAGCTGATAAATCCAAAAATCCCATTCTCACTTAAAGCACTTAAATACTCACTATGTGCATTGCCCATATTTCCGAAGTTAGTTGATATAATGGTTAGGTTTTCAGGTCTTTGAAATCTTGCATATTCAAAGGCATATGTTCCAGGACCAAATCCTAAAAGAGGTTTTTCTTTAAACATTTCGATAGCACACTCCCATCTGTTAAGCCTTTCTAGGTTAGAAGCATCTGTTGTAATGTTAGCAGCACTCTGAATTCTTTCTCCAAATTCTTCTGTTGTGTGTTCATATTTGTTTCTTTCCATCTCCATTTGAATGGAATCCCATGATAATAAAACAGTAATTAAAAATAATGCAGAAAAACTTGCTATATAGCTAAATTTAACTCTATAGTAGATAAGTAAAAGAATAAATAATGCGACAATAATGCTTAGCCATGCTGCTCTAGTGTAGGAGAAGTAAAGGCCAATAATAATAACTATGATTATAAATAGGTAATGAATGTAATTTAAAGCTGAATGCTTTTTAGATACTAATAAACCAATTGCTAAAGGTAAAACCAATGCAATTATGGCGCCATATACAGTATGGTCTTTGAAAAATGGCCACATCACCCAATGCCCTTCTTTTTCACCAAAGTTATAAGAGGCATGAATAGATAAAGTATATACAATGGCAATAAAACATCCCAGAACAAATAAATATAAAAAGTAACGTATGTTTTCTTTTTTTCTAAAAAAGAAGCTTCCAAACAAAACCATTGGAACAAAAAACCATAGCTTACTTAGTAAAAATTTAAATGAAACCAATGGAGCACTACTGGTAAATGATGCTATTAAAACAAATGAAAAATAAATTATTGCTGCAACTATAATAGGATGTTTCCAAATTTTTGTATTGCTAATAGAGCTGTTAATTTGATAGAAGAAATACAGAATCATTAAACCAAATAAAATCGGTTCAGTAGGCAAGAATAATCCAAAGCCTTCTGTATACTCCTCAATATTAATAGATAATGGAGTTAATAATGCAAGAGATAAAAAAAGATATTTTGTTTGGTAAAGGCTGGTATATAAAACCAAAAGCCCTAGAGGTAAAATAATTAACAGTAAATACAATCCTTTAAAAGAAAAAAAAATGGAAGCTCCTATAAAAATTATGGCAGTAAAGAAAAAAAATAGATTTTTACCTAAAAACTTCACTTTTCAATAGCTTTCATCTCATTGATTCTTTTTTGAATGAGCACAATCAATATTGAAAACATTAATGCTCCCATAAAACTAAC
>NZQU01000044.1 GCA_002696025.1 Crocinitomicaceae bacterium | reverse complement strand
TCGGGGTTTAGGCCTGATAACGCTACGGTTGTTTATACCAATATTTTAAAGTCGTTGTTTCCGGATATACCTGTTTTGATTGGTGGTATCGAAGCTTCTCTTAGGCGTGTAACTCATTATGATTATTGGGAGGATAAGTTAAGGCCAACTATTCTTGAAGAATCAAACGCTGATCTTTTGGTTTATGGTATGGGGGATCAGCCATTGCGTGAAATATTAAGACTTTTAAAGAAAGGCGTTCCTTTTTCTAATTTAAATACAATTAAACAAGTTGCGTTTTTACAAGATAAAAGCATTGAGGTTCCTAAAAACAAAAACTGGGTAACACTAGAGTTGAATAGCCACGAAAATTGTTTAGAGGATAAAATAAAGTACGCTTCAAATTTTAAAATAATAGAGGTCGAATCTAATAAATGGCAGGCAAACAGACTTATACAAGCGGTAAAAAACAAACGATTGGTAATAAACCCTCCCTATAAAACAATGACAGAGGGGGAAATAGACAGATCTTTTGATTTAAATTATACAAGATTACCTCATCCAAGATATAATAAGAGAGGAAATATTCCTGCATATGAAATGATTAAGTTTTCAATTAATATGCATCGAGGGTGTTTTGGAGGATGTAGTTTTTGTACTATTTCCGCTCATCAAGGAAAATTTATTGCCTCTAGAAGTGAAAAATCTATATTAGACGAGGTTGACAAGGTAACTTCATTGGCGGATTTCAAGGGGTATATTTCAGATTTGGGTGGCCCATCTGCCAATATGTATAAAATGAAGGGAAAAGATGAGTCTATTTGCGAAAAGTGCTCATCACCAAGTTGTATTCACCCTGTAGTGTGTTCAAATCTTGACACTTCTCATAAGCCCATGACGGAGATTTATAAAAAAGTTGATGCACATGAAAAAGTGAAAAAAGCTTTTGTTGGCTCCGGAATAAGATATGATTTGTTGGTTGATGATTTTAACAAAAACAATGAAGATAATAATCATGATGAATACCTTGAACAAGTAATCACAAGACATATTAGTGGCAGGCTAAAGGTTGCTCCGGAACATACTTCTGACAACACTCTTCGTGTCATGAGAAAACCATCATTTAAGCACTTTCATAAGTTTAAAGAGAAATACGATGCGATTTCAAAAAAACATAATTTAAATCAACCCTTAATTCCATATTTTATTTCTTCTCATCCTGGATGCGAAGATGAAGACATGGCTAATTTAGCTGCAGAGACAAAAGAAATGGGATTCAAATTAGAACAAGTTCAGGATTTCACCCCAACACCAATGACTGTAGCAACAGTGATCTACTATGCTGGTGTTCATCCATATACTTTGAAACCATATAAAACCGTAAAAACAAAAGAGGAAAAGAAGGACCAAAACAGATATTTTTTCTGGTATAAAAGAGAAAATCACAAATGGATAAAGGGAAGGTTAAGTAAAATAAACAACAAAGAACTCACTTATCGATTGTTAGGTGACTCAGGGCAGAACCAAAAGTCACACAAGACACCGAAATGGTTAGAGGCACAGCGCAAGAGAAGGAGATGAAGCTATTCAGTTATTAAATTCTCTGCATCACGAATAAGTTTATCAATTTCTTTAGGATTTGTACCATCATAATATCCTCTTATTTGTAAAAATTTATCAACTAAAACAAAGTTATTGGTGTGAATAAAATCACTTCCAACATCTCCTTGGTTTTTAACTTCAGCTGGTTTTAATAGGAAAAAAGATTTTCGAGCACTCTCATAAAGTTGCTTCTTTGATCCAGTTAAAAAATGCCATTGATTTTTAACAGCATTGTGTTTTTTAGCATATCTCAAAAGCTGTTCAACGGTATCTACTTCTGGGTGAACAGTAAAACTTAAGATTTTAAATTGTTTTTCATTTGTAAAATACTTTTGAACCCTTTGCATTTGCTTGTTCATTATTGGGCAAATGGTAGGGCAGGTAGTGAAAAAATATTCAGCAACAAACACACATTCTTCAACTTCTTTAAGTTCAATTAATTCGTTATACTGATTTGTAAACTTAAAAGGTTTTATTTTGTGTCCAACCCCAACATTAATAAGGCTTGGGTCTACCATTTCCGACGGCAAATCAATAGGATTTATGACTTTAATTTGCTCTTTTCTTTTTTTAATAGCATTGGTATTTAGAAAGTAAGCAATGAGAACACTTGAAAAAAGAATTGCCATTAAAAAGAAAATCAAAAGAAACCTTTTCATTAAAACTATTTTTTTATTAATCTAACAATATTTCCAAAATATAGTTTTTTATTTGTCTTAGTCGTCATCCATAATTCAGATATTTCATTTTCAGAATCTGGAAATGTTTTATTTATAATTCTGTTGATTTCATCTAATTGGAGTTTCGGGGAGTAAGTGTTTAAAATTAAAAAACCTCCTTTCTCAAGTATTGCATTGCATACAAAAAGCAAAGACTCTATTTTATTTTCAATTTTCCACCGCTCTCCCTTAGCACCATATCCCCACGCAGGAGGGTCCAATATAATGCCATTGTATAAATTACCTCTTTTCATTTCTCTTGTTGCAAACTTAAGAGCATCTTCATGTACCCAATGAATATCTTTACTTTTTGAAAGATTCATATTCTCTTTTGCCCATGAAATAATTTGTTTTACAGAATCAATATGGTAAACCTCAGCACCAGTTGACCGAGCAATACATGAAGCGGCTCCAGTATATCCAAATAGATTTAAAAATCGATCTTGATTACTCAATTTCGTTTGTATGTAATCCCAATTTGTTTTTTGCTCAGGAAACAAGCCTAAGTGTTTAAAAGAGGTAAGCTTTAATTGAAAGAGGTTTTCCTTGTACTTTATATGCCACTCTTTTTTATCTGAATGTAAAATATTTACCCATTCTCCAGTGGTGCTTTTGTACTCTTTGAATTCCCAATGTGCCATCTCTTTCCATTTTGTGAAAGAAATTCCTGAGTTGAAATAGGCTTGTTTTTCAGGTCGAATTGTTATTAAGTCACCCCATTTTTCAAGTTTTTTACCACCACCTGCATCTAGTAATTCATAGTCGCCCCAGCCTACTGTATATAGTTTTTTATATTGTGGCATTTTTTTAAGAGTAGTTTTCTATCTAGATCTCGGCATTTTTCTTCTGCCACCCATCATTTGAGCCATTCTCATTTGATTCTTTGAAGGAGCCGCACGCAATTGTTTTTGCATGGTTGTTATTTGCTCTTTCATCACCCCATTTTGATCAAGTTTTTTTGCTTCAGCCAATAAATTTACAGCATCTTTTTTTCTACCAGTTTGAGCACAAATCCCTGCCAGATGCATCCTTGCAACTGCTTGGTCTTGTTTTGTTCTAAGCCCAAGACTGAGGGCTTTTCGTAAAAGTTGTTCGCTTTTGGCAAGTCCAAACTCTTGTGTGTTCATTACTGCTTGCAGGTACAAAATATATGCATGTTGTTTTTTAGGCATCAATTGAGGATGTGTAATTTTATTGATGTGTTTTTTTGCTTTTTCAGTGTTTCCAACCCTCATTTGGTTTAAAGCCAATATCATATTTTCATTTCTGAAAAAAGAAAATATGAGCAGTGCGGTAATAAGAATAAAGCTAATACCCCATCCCCAAGATCCGGAATAAAAAAGATAAGTGTTAAATGCCAGTGCGGTTGCAGTTAGTAGACATCTTATTATAAAAGAAATCATAGTTATTTAATTGTTGCGATACATTTAAGTTCAATTGCTATTGGTGTTGGCAAAGAATTAATTTCGACCGTGGTTCTACAGGGTTGGTTTTCAGAAAAATATTCAGCGTAAATTTTATTATAAGTATGAAAATCACGCTTCATATTTACCAAAAATACAGTAACATCTATTAAATTACTCCAACTAGAACCAGATTCTTCAAGAATGACTTTAACATTGTCAAATACACTGCGGCATTGTGCCTCAAAATCAAAATCTAAAAAATTACCATTTTTATCAAGTTGTAATCCTGGAACCTTAGAGTCTGAACTATCAGATCCAGCAACTCTTGGCCCAACACCAGATAAAAACAAAAGATTTCCTGCTTTTCTTGCGTGTGGGTATAGACCTACTGGTTTAGGCGCTTTTTGTGTTGAAATTTTATCTTCGATGCTCATTTAATTAATTTGATATTGCAAATATATGAAAGCCAATTTAATTAGTCGACATGACAATAAACATGACATTTCGTCATAAGTTTTCTTGTTCAATCTATATTTAATGCATTCTTTGTCATTAAATCACTTAAAAAAAACACGTGGCATATTAATTGACAATGAAGAATCGTAAAATTTCGAATAAAATATAATATCATGGGAAAAATAATAGGAATTGATTTAGGAACAACAAATTCATGCGTTTCAGTAATGGAAGGGAGTGAGCCAGTTGTTATTTCTAATGCAGAAGGAAAAAGAACAACGCCTTCAGTTGTTGCTTTTATTGAAGGAGGAGAAAGAAAGGTTGGAGATCCGGCTAAACGTCAGGCGATCACCAATCCAACCAAAACCATATACTCAGTTAAAAGATTTATGGGGAACTCATTTGATGAAACTAAAATGGAAAGTTCAAGAGTCCCTTATGAGGTTGTTAAAGGAGAAAATAATACTCCAAGAGTTAAAATTGATGACAGAAAATATAGTCCACAAGAAATATCTGCTATCATTCTTCAGAAAATGAAAAAAACAGCAGAAGACCATTTGGGTCAAGATGTTTCTGAGGCGGTTATCACAGTGCCGGCATACTTTAATGATGCTCAAAGACAGGCGACTAAAGAGGCTGGTGAAATTGCTGGTTTAACAGTTAAAAGAATCATAAATGAGCCAACAGCAGCAGCTCTTGCTTATGGATTGGACAAGAAAAATGCAGACATGAAAATTGTCGTTTTTGACTGTGGTGGAGGAACACATGATGTCTCAATATTAGAATTAGGAGATGGTGTTTTTGAAGTTTGCTCTACAGATGGAGATACACACTTAGGTGGAGATGATTTTGACCAAGAAATTATTGAATGGTTGGTTTCAGAATTTAAGTCAGAAAATGGAGGCATAGATTTATCAAAAGATCCTGCTGCTCTTCAAAGATTAAAAGAGGCAGCTGAAAAAGCTAAAATTGAATTGTCAAGTACAACCTCAACAGAAATTAATCTTCCATACATAATGCCTGTAGATGGTGTGCCAAAACATTTGGTTCGATCATTGTCTAGAGCAAAATTTGAGCAATTGGTTGATAAATTAATCAAAAGAACAATTGACCCTTGTCGTTCAGCATTAGATAACGCAGGATTTACAGCATCTGATATTGATGAGGTAATCTTAGTGGGGGGAACAACAAGAATTCCTGCTGTACAAAGTGCCGTAGAAAAGTTTTTTGGAAAATCACCAAGTAAAGGAGTTAATCCAGATGAAGTTGTTGCAATTGGAGCAGCTATACAAGGGGGCGTTTTGACTGGTGAAGTTAAAGATGTTTTGCTCTTAGATGTTACTCCTCTTTCTTTAGGAATTGAAACGATGGGCGGTGTATTTACAAAGTTAATTGAGTCAAATACAACCATTCCAACTAAAAAGAGCGAGGTGTTTTCAACTGCTGCAGACAATCAACCGGCAGTTGATATCCATGTCCTTCAAGGAGAAAGACCAATGTCTAACGATAATAAATCTATAGGAAGGTTCCAATTAACTGATATTCCTCCTGCAAGAAGAGGAGTTCCACAAATTGAGGTAACTTTTGACATTGATGCCAATGGTATTTTAAATGTAAGCGCAAAGGATAAAGGAACAGGAAAAGAACAAAAAATAACAATTGAATCTTCAAGTGGCTTAAATCAAGAGGAAATTGATAAGATGAAAGCAGAAGCAGAAGCAAATGCAGATGCAGATAAAAAGAAACAAGAAGAAGTTCAGTTGTTAAACAAAGCAGATTCTTTAATTTTTCAAACAGAAAGTCAGCTTTCTGAAATGGGAGATAAATTACCTGCGGATAAAAAACAACCGATTGAAGATGCGCTTGCTGAGTTAAAAGTTCAGCATGAAGCAAAAAATCTTGAGAATATTCAAGCGGCGATTGAAAAGCTAGAAGGTGTTTTTCAAGCGGCTTCTCAAGAAATGTATAATGCTTCTAATGAACAACAAAATGCATCCTCTGATCAAGCTTCTAATGCAGACGGAGATGATGCTGTGGCCGAAGATGTTGATTTTGAAGACGTAGAAGTAAGTGAAGATAAAAAGTAAATAAAATTATTTTTTAAACGAATAATAAGGGGCTTCATGCCCCTTTTTTATTTGATATAAAATAAATCTATAAAAAACACTAATATTGTATGATTATAATTAGCCATTAAAATAGTTTTTATGTCTGTTGAAATTCAAAACTTATACAAACATTATGGAGAGCAAGAAGCAGTTTCTGATGTTTCTTTTTCAGTTCCCGATGGTCAGATCACAGCTTTCTTAGGTCCAAATGGGGCGGGTAAATCAACAACAATGAAAATAATTACAGGCTATATTCCTGCTAGTTCTGGAGAAGTTAAGGTTTGTGACCTTATTGTTAGTACTGAGAATTTAGAAACCCGAAAAAAAATAGGATACTTGCCAGAACACAATCCATTGTATGATGAGATGTACGTTAGAGAATATCTTGAATTTGTTGGAGGTATTTACAAATTATCAGATATATCAAGTAAAGTAGATGATGTAATTAATCGGGTAGGCCTTAGTTTAGAAAAACACAAAAAGATAGGGGCACTATCTAAAGGATATAAACAAAGGGTGGGCCTTGCTCAAGCGATCATTCATAATCCTGAGGTGTTAATTTTAGACGAACCAACTTCTGGTTTAGATCCAAATCAATTGGTTGAGATAAGAACGCTTATTAAAAATATTGGGAAAGAAAAAACGGTGATTTTATCAACCCATATTATGCAAGAAGTTGAAGCAATTTGTGACCGTATAATCATCATAAATAAAGGAAAGATAGTAGCAGATAAGTTAATTAATGAGATAGAAAACCTTGAGAATTACTTTAAGGAATTAACTAAAAATTAAATTCATATATATATATCCTAAGATATTTGTAAATTCGTAAACAAGGCAAATCCAAAATTTATGATTATCGGAATATGTGGTGGAAGTGGTTCTGGAAAAACCACTTTATTAAGGAGACTCTGTAATGAATACAGGAGCCTTAATCCCTCTGTTTTTTCTTTAGATAATTATTATCTCCCAATTGAAATGCAACAAAAAGACTCGAATGGAATTGTTAATTTTGATTTGCCATCAGCTTTGGATAGAAATAAAATAATTGAAGATTTAAATTCTCTAATTAGTGGTTCTCCCATAAAAGTTAAAGAGTATAATTTTAATTCTCCTCCTCATATAAACAACTACATAGACATTGATCCTTCTGATTTAATTATTGTAGAAGGGTTGTTTTTGTTCTATTATTCAGAGATAAAAAGACATTTGGATATGAGTGTATATGTCACTGTTGATTCAGATGTTCAGTTAAAAAGAAGAATAAATAGAGATCAATCTCAAAGAGGTTATTCAATAGACGACATTATTTATCAGTGGGAAAACCATGTGAATCCATGCCACTCTCAATATATTGAGCCATATAAAAATGATGCGGATTATTTTTTTAGAAATGATTCCAATGCGGAGAACGATTTTTTGAACTTAAAAAGAAACATTGATATTTTAATGAAGAAAAAGAAAGTTCACAAAGAATCTATTCGTTGAAAGCTGTTTTTTTAAAATATAAGTTTCTTTTTCTTTCGCTATTTTTTTTAGCAATCTACTTTTTAAATCCTGGAATTGAAAATCAAAACGAATCTAGCATTAAGAATAATATTAATTCTAAAATAGTAGAGTTAGAAACAAAGATGTCTCACACCATAGATTTATACGAGCAAAAACTTTTAAAAAAAGGTGTTGAAGATTTATGGAAACATGAGCCCTATTATGATCACGTTTTCAATATTCATATTTATAAAACTGATAATGATTCTCTGGTTTATTGGAATAACAACCATGTTCCAGTCAGCTCACTTACAGATAATCCATTTAGAAAAGATGGGTTTTTTAAATTGCAAAATGGTTGGTATTATTCCAAAACCAAACAAGTGTCAAATTCCATTATTTGTTGCTCATTTTTAATTAAAAATGAATATCCATATGAAAATGAAGATTTAATTAATTCTTTTTCTAGTTCATTTTTTAATCTTAAACATATAGATATTTCAATAGACGAAGCCCTTCCAAATAAGGTGTTTAATAAGAATAAAGACTATCTATTTAGCATTGTTTTTGGTGATTATGACATGAGAAACAAATTGCATCCAAATACAAAAGACTTTTTATTGTTTTTAAGTTCCATTGTGCTTTTATTAGCCTTCTTATATCAAAGGTTTTTAATGTTATCTCCAGTAAAAGCGCTCATCATTCCATTGGGTGTATTTATTGGTTATTTAATATTAATGGGACAAAGTCTAGCGATGTATGTTGGTCAAACTCCAAGCATAACATTTGAAAAAACATCTTTTATCTCT
>NZQU01000043.1 GCA_002696025.1 Crocinitomicaceae bacterium | reverse complement strand
TTGAGTTGGGTATAAAAGCAGGTTTTAGCCCTGATAAAATTATATTTACACCCAATGGTGTTTCATTAGAAGAAATTGAATGTGCAGCAAAAAAGGGAGTAAAAATTAATATTGACAATCTTTCTATTTTAGAACAATTTGGAACAAAGTTTCCCGAAATACCTGTTTGTGTTAGAATTAACCCACATGTAATGGCTGGGGGAAACAGAAATATATCGGTTGGCCATATAGATTCTAAATTTGGAATATCAATTCATCAAATACCTCATATTTTGAGAATTGTAAAAAACACCAACATGAATGTTAATGGCATTCATATGCATACAGGAAGCGATATTTTAGATATTGATGTATTTCTCCATGCTTCAGAAATTTTATTTAACACAGCAAAGCAATTTAAAAATTTAGATTTTATTGACTTTGGAAGTGGTTTTAAAGTCCCTTATTACAAAGGAGATATAGAGACAAATATAGAGGAGTTTGGCGAGCGCTTATCCAAACGGTTTAATGAATTTTGTATTGAGTATGGAAAAGATCTAACACTTGCATTTGAACCAGGTAAATTTATTGTAAGCGAGGCGGGTCATTTTATTGCAAAAGTAAATGTTGTAAAACAAACAACGTCAACCGTTTTTGCTCAAATTGATAGTGGGTTTAATCATTTAATGAGACCTATGATGTATGATTCATTTCATCAAATAGACAACATTTCAAATCCTAAAGGAAGAGAACGCTTTTATTCTGTTGTCGGATATATTTGTGAAACAGATACATTTGGAAGCAATAGAAAGATAAATGAAATTACAGAAGGCGATTATTTGGCATTTAGAAATGCAGGGGCTTATTGCTTTACAATGTCAAGTAATTACAACTCAAGATTCAGACCAGCAGAAGTAATGTTCAAGGAAGGCAAAGGGTATTTGGTCCAAAAAAGAGAAACAATGGAGGACTTATTAAAAAATCAAATTTTAATCAAGTAGGATTTCGCTAATTGCGCTTTCAATAAAGGAAGGGTTTTCATATAAAGTCATGTGTCCCGATTTTTCTTCTATGTAAAGTCTATTTCCGTATAGTTTTTGGCAATCATTAAATAATTTTCTATTCAATGCTGGGTCTTTTTTACCTTGAATAATAAAGTCGTGGGAGTCAATGTTTTTCGAATGGTTATTTCTGTTTCTCATGGCTAGGGAGTAGTAAGCAATACTTTCTGAAGAATAATTGAATGCTAAATCTAATAAAGAATGAATTGCATTTTCGTTTTTTTTGGGGTTTAAAAAAAGAGAAGGAATGGCTTGTTTTAAAAATAAAGATTTAGACTTAAAAACAACATCAGCTACTCTAATTCTGTCTTTTTTCTTTTCTTTATTATCAGTCCAATAATTTGAATTCAGCAAAATGTTTTTTTTGCACCTTGAGTCAGATTTTTTTATTTCCAACGAAATATATCCGCCTAAAGAATGCCCAATAATATGGTATTCTTTTATTTCTAGTTTTTTAAGAAGATTTAATATTTCTCTAACGGGATAAGATAAACAGGGATCATCATTTTCAGGCGAAAAAGTAGACTTTCCATGACCAGGAAGATCAATTAATAGAGCCTGAAGCCCCAATTTTCTCCAATTAATCATTTTCCACATGTTGGAACTTTCAAGAAAGCCATGAAGGCAAACAATAACAGGCCCGGAGCCAATGATTTGATAGTGAAGCATCAATTAGTCTTCATTCATAATGGTCTCAATAGCATCAGCCTCTAGAGGAATGTCTTTCATTAAATTAAAAGGAGCTCCGCTTTTCTGAACAACAAGGTCATCTTCTAGTCGAATACCAAGTCCCTCTTCAGGAATATATATTCCAGGCTCACAGGTGAAGACCATACCAGCCTTAATAGGTTCTGTCCAAAGCCCTACATCGTGAGTGTCTAGTCCAATAAAGTGAGATGTGCCATGCATAAAATATTTTTTATACGCTGGCCAGTCCGGATTTTGATTTTTTATATCTGTTTTTGAAATAAGATTCAAATTAAGCAGTTGGCTTTCCATTAAACGACCAACTTCTACATGATACTCAGCAAGCATTGTTCCTGGTACAAGAAGTTTCTCCGCTTCATTTTTAACATGCAAGACTGCATTGTAGATTTCTTTTTGTCTTTTTGTAAACCTTCCATTTACAGGAACACATCTTGTTAAGTCAGACGCATAATTTGCATATTCAGCCCCAACATCTAATAGAATTACATCACCATCTTTACATTTTTGATTGTTTTCTATATAATGTAAAACGCAGGCATTTTTACCAGATGCAACAATAGGAGTATAAGCAAAGCCTCGAGATCTATTTCTTAAAAACTCATGCATTAATTCTGCTTCAATTTCATATTCCATAACACCTGGCTTAATGAATTTCAAAAGTCTTCTAAATCCAGATTCAGTGATTTTACATGCCTTTTGCATGAGCTCAATTTCTTCATTTCCTTTTATTGACCTTATCCTGTGCATGATAGGGGCGCTTTTCATGTATTGATGTGCAGGGTAATCTATTTGAAGTTTTTTTATGAAACGATCTTCTCTTGTTTCAACTTCAGTGTTGGCCCTCGTGTGTTCATTCGTATTGATATAAACTTTTTTTGCTTCAGCCATTATTTGTTTTAGAATAGAATTAAAATCACTTAACCAATACACTGTTTTGATTCCAGAGGTTTTAAATGCATTTTCTTTTGTTAGTTTTTCTCCCTCCCAAACTGCAATATGTTCATTTGTTTCTCTTACAAATAAAATTTCACGATGTTTTTCATTAAAAGAATCAGGGAAAAGAACTAAAATAGATTCTTCTTGATCAACGCCAGATAGAGCAAGGATGTCTCGGTGTTGCTGAAAAGGCATTGTGCTATCTGCACTAATTGGGAATATGTCATTTGAATTAAATATAGCCAAGGCACCATCTTCCATTTGTTCAACAAACTTTTTTCTATTTCTTATGTATAAATCTTTACTGATTCTATCGTATTTCATATAAATTATTTGATTACGAAGATAGGTATTTACACAATAATTTAAAGGATTCGTTTTTATATTCATTATTAAGTTCATCTATATGATTTTGCTTTGTACATTTGTATAAACCCCATTATAATAATTTGGAAGATTCATTTGACTATCAAGAAGAGGCACAAAATAATTCTGAGAAAGAATTTGATAAAGTATTAAGGCCAAAATCTTTATTAGATTTTTCAGGTCAAGATGCAATTGTTCAAAACTTGGAGATTTTTGTGAAAGCTGCAAAGCTTAGAAATGAGCCATTAGACCATGTTTTGTTGCATGGCCCACCAGGCCTTGGAAAAACAACTTTGGCAAATATATTAGCAAATGAGTTGGATGTTGGATTTAAGGTTACTAGTGGTCCTGTTCTTGATAAACCAGGTGATTTAGCTGGGCTTTTAACAAATCTTGAACGTGGAGATGTTTTGTTTATTGATGAAATTCATCGTTTAAGCCCAGTTATTGAAGAGTATTTATATTCTGCTATGGAAGATTATGTTATTGATATTTTATTAGATAGTGGACCAAATGCGAGAACCATTCAAATTGAATTATCCCCATTTACATTAATAGGAGCAACAACAAGATCAGGATTATTAACATCCCCATTAAGGGCTAGGTTTGGTATAAACTCTAGACTTAGTTATTATGATTCAAAAATATTGACTTTAATTGTGGAGCGTTCTTCATCACTATTAAATATTCCAATTAATGAATCAGCTGCATTTAAAATTGCAAGTAGAAGTAGAGGTACCCCAAGAATTGCCAATGCATTACTTAGGAGAGTTCGAGATTTTGCACAAATTAAAGGTTCCGGAATAATAGATGAAGAAATAACAGAAATTGCACTTAAAGCACTTAATGTAGATGAAAATGGCTTGGATGAAATGGATATCAGAATTTTAAAATCACTAGTTGAAAAATTTAATGGAGGACCTGTTGGTTTAAATACAATTGCTACAGCCATTGGAGAAAATGCGGGCACAATTGAGGAGGTTTATGAGCCATTTTTAATTCAAGAAGGTTTTTTAATGAGAACTCCAAGAGGAAGAAAAGCAACACAAAAAACGTTTTCATATTTTGACAAATCTCCTGGTTCAACACAAGGAGGGTTGTTTTAATGAAGCAGGTTCCTTCAAATATAAAATCACTTATTAAGTCAAAAGCGGCAGACTTAGGCTTTTTTTATTCAGGGTTTTCAAAGGCTGGATTTTTAGAAGAAGAGGCGCCAAGGTTAGAAAAATGGTTAAAAAATAAATCTCATGGAAAAATGAGGTATATGGAAAATTATTTTGACAAAAGACTAGACCCAAGACTATTAGTTGATGATGCAAAAACAGTAATATCTCTTTTGTTAAACTACTTTCCAAGTGAAACAATGCCCAATGAAGATGGGCCTAAAATATCAAAGTATGCATATGGAACAGATTACCACTTTGTAATTAAAACTAAAATTGCGGAGCTATTAAGTTTTATTAGAAGTCATTTGGGAGAGGTTAACGGTCGCGCTTTTGTTGATTCAGCTCCAGTAATGGATAAGGCATGGGCAAAAAAAAGTGGACTGGGATGGATTGGGAAAAACACAAATTTAATAAACCCTAAAGAAGGAAGCTTTTTCTTTATTGGAGAGTTAATAATTGATTATTCAATAGAAGAGGATGGTCCTATTAAAGATTATTGTGGTACATGCTCAAAATGTGTTGATTCTTGCCCAACTGATGCTTTAAACACACCCTATCAAATTGATGCAAGCAAGTGTATTTCATATTTAACAATTGAGCTAAAAGACGAAATTATACCTAGTGAGTTTAATGGTAAAATGAATGAATGGATGTTTGGTTGTGATATCTGTCAAGATGTTTGCCCTTGGAATAGGTTTTCAAAACCACACAATGAGCCATTGTTTGAGCCAAAAGAGATTTTGTTTGACTTAAGTAAAAAAGACTGGGAAGATTTAGACAAAAAAACATTTAATACACTGTCAAAAAACAGCCCATTAAAAAGATCAGGATTCAAATCTATAATAAGAAATATAGAATTCTTAAAAGATGATGGGGGAAAAAATAATAGGTGAATTAAGCATGGCAGTTTAGTAGTTTAATAAGTTTAGTTACTTAAAAGACGCACAAAACGCAATACCGTTGCTTTTTTTATTAAAAAATTATAGAACTCCATCAGAAAGGTACCTACCTTCCTTGTAAATCTTAACTTTAGTTACGATGCCCTCATTGTCATATTGAAAAACACGACCTTCCCAAAGTCTCCCATTTTTAAATAAACCATCTTGCCAAATTTCTCCATTTTTATTATAACATTTATTTCGTCCATTAGGAAGAAATTTCGCCCCTTTTGTTCTAGGGGATTTAATTTTAGGAGGCAAAAGTTTCTCATTTGAAGGCGAATCTACCTTTTTTGTTATTATTTCTTTTGCTTTAACCTCTTCAATGATTGAAATTTCGTTGGCAGAGGTATACTCCATTCTTTTTTTTACAGTACCATCTTCAAAATATAGGGTGGCACTTCCATTGGGCGAACCATTTATTGATGAGTATTCAAATTCTAAATTGCCATTTGGGTGATAATATTTAACTTCTCCATTTTCATTACCCTCTATATTAATTATGGCTGCGTATTTAATTTTTCCATTTGGATGAAATTTTACGATTGAATCTAAATTTGAATTGTTAATAATAGAGCCCTGTTCTTTTTTGTTGCCATTGGCGTAAAACTTTTCATACGCTCCATAAGGCCGATTGTTAACATAAATAGCTTTCAGTCTTGGTGTTTTACCATCTTTATGGTAAACAGTCCAAAGTCCCTCTTTTCTATCATTTTTAAATAAACCCTCTTCACATTTAATATCATCTGCAATTCCAAGTCCTGGTCGGTCTTTTCCATAAAAAATCCAATGCCCTTGTTTTTTACCTTTATTATCTAATTTGTTTATCTCTTTTTGAGAATAAACAAAAAAGGATAAAAAGAAAGAACTGAAAAGGAAAATTCTTATCAAATACATAATCGTTTTGTAACAATTGAGATATCTAATTTAAATAATTACTTAGGAAGAAAAAAGTTTATTTTAAGATCCTGTAAAAAGCTTTTTAAGCTCTCCAGCATTTTTAGCATCCATTTTACCCGACAAAATTAGGCTCAGTTCTTTTCTTCTAAGTGCACCGTGGTATCTGGTTTCCTCTTCTTCTGTTTCAAAAATAATTTCAGGTACCTGAATGGGCCCGCCATTTTGATCAACAGCAACAAAAGTATAAATTGCTTCATTACACATTTCCTTTTTGCCTGTTACGTGATTTTCTACAAAAACATCTACAAAAACCTCCATTGAAGAATAAAATGCTCTTGAAACTTTTGCTTCTAGTGTAACAATTGAAGCTTGTTTGATAGGTTTTTGAAATGAAACGTTATTTACAGATGCAGTAACGACAACTCTTCGGCAGTGCCTGTGGGCAGAAACACTTGCAATCTCATCCATCCAAGCAAGAAGTTGCCCTCCAAATAAATTACCTAAAGTATTTGTGTCATTAGGCAAAACAACTTTTGTTGCTATTGATAAAGTATCCTTTGCTTTTGTTTTTTTCATGATGCAAAATTACATTTTAGTTTAGAACAAATAGACCTTTTTAGTGTTTAAATTTATTGAAGGCCTTTGTTTTTTTAATATTTCTAAATGCAGAATTAACAATTCTCTTTATGTAAATTATTAAAAAAAGTTTATTTTAGTGCGCCAGCTAAAAAAATCAAACTAAACAAATAAAAAACTTATGAAGTGTTTTACAAACCTAATTATAATACTGTCAACTTCTGTGTTCTTTTGTTTTGGTCAAAAACAAACAACTTTTGACCCAAGCAATGCAAGACTTGGAGAGTCTATCGAATATTGTCATACGCACAAAAAAATGACGGCCTTGCTAAATGACCCCGCATACAGACAGTCAAAAGAAATTAGTGATCAAGAGTTTCAAGAAAAATTAAATAAGCCAGAAGGCTATCAAAAGGGAGTGGTTTATACAATCCCAGTGGTATTTCATGTATTACACATGAATGGAATTGAAAACATATCACATGATCAAATCCTGGATGCGGTTGCAATTTTAAACAGAGATTATAGATTACAAAACGCAGATGCAAATAATGTAGAGGCTTCTTTTCAAGGAATGCCAAGTGACGTTGAGGTTGAATTCGCATTAGCAACTAAGGCGCCAAATGGAAACTGTTTTAATGGCGTTACACGAACTATTTCTCCCATGAGTTATGATGGTAGTGATGGTAGTGCCCAAGTTAATACAATTAGAAATAATAATGATGTTTATCAAGGCTCTTGGAAAGGGAATAAATATTTAAACATATTTGTTTGTGGAGAAATAGGTGGTGCGGCCGGATATACAACAAAGCCATCCAATTGGTCGTCTCAAAGTATGGCAAACGGTATTTGGATTTTACATGATTATGTGGGTTCTATGGGAACATCTTCTACGGGTAGAAGCAGAACATTAACTCACGAGGTGGGACACTGGTTGAACCTTGATCATCCATGGGGAGGAAACAACAATCCGGGAAATGCCTCTAGTTGTTCTACGGATGATAATGTAGATGATACACCAGACTGTATAGGTGTTACGGCTTGCCTTCTAAATAACAATTCTTGTTCAACCGACAATGCATATTGGGGCTTTGATATCAAAGATAATGTAGAAAACTACATGGATTATTCATATTGTTCTAAAATGTTTACCGCAGGCCAAGTTTCAAGAATGAGAGCGGCTCTTCAAGTTTCAAGTACAGGTAGGGCAAATTTATGGCAAGCAGCAAACTTAACTGAAACTGGCGCAGATGGAAACTTATCATTATGCAATGCTGATTTTTCAGCAGATCAAACAACTATATGTGAAGGAGATTCTATTTCTTTTACAGATCAGTCTTACAATTCTGTGAATGGATGGACATGGACATTTACAGGAGGGACACCTTCCTCGTCTACTTCTCAAAATCCAGTTGTGTCTTATTCTCAAGCAGGTCTTTACACCGTTACTTTAACTGCTACAGATGGCGGAAATTCTCAGACGGAAACGAAAACACAATTTATCAGAGTTTTACCTTCGGCAACAACAATTCCTTATCATGAAGGTTTTGAGGCTTATTCTTCAATAAGTAATTTGTCTCATTGGGAAATATATAATCCAAATAATAATAATGGATTTGAACTTGAATCCTCATTTGGACATTCAGGGAGCAAATGTGTAAGATTAGACAATTATGGAGAAGATGCTGGAAATTATGACGAGCTGTCTTCAGGAAATATTGACCTTTCTGTAGTTCCATCGTCAGGATCTGTTACCTTGAGTTTTAGATATGCTTACCGCAAGAAAACTTCGGCTACATATGAGTATTTGAAAGTATTTATTTCTCCAGACTGTGGAGAAAGTTGGGTTCAAAGAAAAACATTGGGAGGATCATCATTATCTTCCTTAACATCCAATAATCCAAATTGGGCACCGTCATCCCAAAATGATTGGACAACAGTTCACATGATAAATGTTACGAGTAATTATTTTACTTCAAACTTCAGAATGAAATTTAAATTTGAATCAAACGAGGGAAATAACTTTTATTTAGATGATATTAATCTTTATGAGGGGGCGCCTTCTAATACAATAGTGGTTGGGCTAAATGAAAATATGGAAAGCATTAATAATGTGTCTTTATTTCCTAATCCAACTGATTCAGAAATCAATATTAGCTTTAATCTCGCACAAACTGCTAAAGTTAAAGTCGAGTTGACAGATCTTCAGGGAAAAATAATTCAAAACAGCTTAATCCATGCAAATGAGGGAGGGAATCTTATTATTTTGCCAGTAGAAAGTTTATCTTCAGGAACTTATTTTGCCGTCCTTAATTTAAACGGACAAAAAAGCACTTATAAGTTTGTAGTTAAATAACAAGGAATTACATTTGTAGTGTTAATTAATATAAGTTTATTTCAGATCAAATTTCATAATTAGTAATGAAAAACATTCAATTTAGGCAAGCACTAGGAGAGGCTATGAGCGAAGAGATGCGAAGAGATGAAAAGGTCTTTTTGTTAGGAGAAGAAGTAGCAGAATACAATGGTGCCTATAAAGTTTCGCAAGGAATGCTTGATGAATTTGGAGCTTCAAGGGTTATTGACACGCCAATAGCTGAATTGGGTTTTGCAGGTATTGCTGTTGGAGCATCAATGAATGGATTAAGGCCAATAGTGGAATTTATGACTTGGAACTTTGCAATACTTGCTGCTGATCAAATAATTAATAGTGCTGCTAAAATGTTACAAATGTCAGGAGGACAATATTCTTGTCCAATTGTTTTTAGAGGGGGAAATGGTACAGCAGGGCAATTAGCCGCAACTCACTCTCAAAGCTTTGAGGCTTTTTATGCTCATGTGCCAGGATTGAAGGTAATTACTCCATCAAATCCGATGGATGCAAAAGGGTTATTAAAATCTGCAATTAGAGATGATGGTCCGGTTGTTTTTTTAGAGTCTGAGAAAATGTATGGTGATAAGGGAGACGTGCCAGAGGGAGAGTATCTTATTCCTATTGGTGTTGCCAATACAATAAAAAAAGGAACTCATGTTACCGTTGTTTCATTTGGAAAAGTAGTTAAAGTTGTAATGGAGGCAGTTGCTATTTTAGAAAAAGAAAATATTTCAGTTGAAGTAATAGACTTAAGAACGATAAGGCCGATTGATTATAAATCAATTGTTGACTCTGTTAAAAAGACAAATCACTGTGTTGTGGTAGAAGAGTCATGGCCACTTGCATCTATTTCTTCTGAGTTGGCTTATCACCTTCAGCATTATGCTTTTGATTATCTAGATGCTCCTGTTTACAGAGTAACTCAAACAGACACTCCATTTGCATTTTCACCAACTTTAATTGAAGCAGCTTTGCCTTCCTTAGAAAAGATTGTTAAAGGTATTAAAGCCTGCATCAATAGAGATTAATTTATTTTGAAAGATAGGTTAATCGCATGGTAATAGTGGCAGTCTTTAACTTTGAACTTGTATTGTAGGTTCCTCCCCAAGAATAATCATCAGATGAATTTCTTCCCGTAATTTGAAAGACACCCATAGTTGCTTTTTTTAGTGTTCCAAGTTTCGATTTAGAATTGCTGGCAATTGTTTCTGCTCTGTTTCTTGCATCTTTTGTTGCTGAAGCAATCATTTCTATTTTTAGGTCAGCAAGTTTTGTGTAATAGTAACGAGGAGAATATGAATTTAATTCAATACCCTTGGTAATTAATTCTGTAATTTTTCTTGACAAATCCTCTACAGCATTTACATTTTTTGATTCAATAGTTACATTTTGAGTAAGCTCATACGCAATAAATGTTGAAGTGCTTTCTCCAGTTTCTTTATTGTATGAGGTTTTAAATCTTTTATTTATATCAATTGATGAGTAAACCATTTCTGATTTGTCTACTCCTTTTTTTATAAGATATTGTTCAATCGTTTTTCTGTCTTTTTCAAGCTGAGAATAAGCATCTTTGAGATTTGCATTTTTTTTACTAAAGCTCCCAGACCAAACAATAAGATCGGATTCAAAGTCTTTAGTGCCTAATCCTTTTACTGATATGGTGTTACTAGTGTTATTTCTTGATTTAAACGCTTTCCCAAATAAAAAGGCAGCAATAATTAGAGCGATTGATGCAATTGATACAGATATGTAATTTTTCATTGATTTATTTTTTTACATAAAGACAACTACCAAACTTTTGATTGGTTACACATTCATTAAAAATTTTAACAAAAAAATAACACCCTCTAGACTTAACCACATAAAGCGCTGATTTTCAGTTTTTTATGCATAATAAGTTGAATGTTTAAACATTAAATATGAACAATAACGGCTC
>NZQU01000042.1 GCA_002696025.1 Crocinitomicaceae bacterium | reverse complement strand
TACATGCTTGTTTTAGTTTAATCGTCCATTTTAGATTTATACTCGCATCCTTATAAACTTCGAAAACACTTTTTTTCCATTTTTTTTGGTGAGACAAAAATTTTCTATTTAAATTTCTAAACCCTTTATCACTAACAATAGTTTCTGCACTAAAATGTTGAAATTTTGCAGCATTAGCTCCTGCTTCTGCACATGAATAAATTAAATCTATTGCTTTGTTAAGATTTCCATCATGGTTTGCAGCTATATCTGCAATAAAATAAGTAGGATAAGCTAATCCAACTTTTTTCGAACCAATAATTAATTTTTTCATCTAATTTAATCTTTTAAAAAATTCAATATTTGATAAATCTTGTTCCAATTTCACAAATAGTTCTTCATTTTTTTCATATAAATATATTTTTTTAAATACTAATTCTAATTCTTTCAAATATCTATTTATTAATTTGTTAGTATGTGCAACTGAAACATAAATTGTATCATTACAAATAAATTTTTTTTTTAACATTTCTTGGGAAATAAAATTTTTGTATACGCTGTGGTCATATTTACCAAAGATTTTGAAGTTTATAATAGATAGGGACTCATTAAATTTTAAATTAATTTTATTTTTTTTTGAAATTTTTAAAATTTTATTTTTTATATATCTGCCTTTTTGAGTAATAATTTTCCATGATTTCAATCTTTCCATTTCATTTATAGATGCTAATGCTGCTGTTGGCCCTATTCTTTCAGACCAATATGTGCTGCTAACAAATGTGTTGTAACTTTCATTTAAAATTCTTGATTTCCCTGCTAAAACTGTAATTGGATATCCATTTCCAATTGATTTACTAAACATCGCTAAGTCTGGATACACTTTGAATTTTTTATGAATTCCGCCCAAAACCTCCCTAAAACCAGATGAACATTCATCAAAAATTAAAACAATATTATTTTTTGAACAAAATTTTCTTATTGACTTTAGAAAGTTTAAATTCGGTTTTATATTTCTTTGTACCTCCATTATTACTGCGCAAAAACCTTTTTTCTTCATTAACTTATAAAAGCTATTTAAATTATTAAATTCGAATACAAAAGATTGATTCTTTTGGTAATTTGGAACTCCTTTAATTTCAACATTTTTAAATAAAAAGTTATCTAAACTTTTTGATTTATAATTTGCTGAAAGATACCAATCATGCCAACCATGGTAACCACATATAGCGATTTTATTATTTTTTGTTAAAGATCTTGATAAACGAATTGCAATTGAATTAGTATCTGCGCCTCCTCTTCCAAAGCGAACTGCATCAAACCATGGGTGGAGATCAATTATCTTTTTTGCTAAATCAATATCTTCCCTTGAATTAAGTGTTGAACAGGTTCCTTTATCTATTATTTTTTTAACCTTTGAATCTACTTTTGAATTGGAATATCCTAAAATATTTGTGCCTACACCCATATAACAAAAATCTACATATTTTTTTCCATCAAGATCCCAGATATAACATCCTTTTGCTTTACTAAAATAAGCAGGACTATTACTTTTTAAAAAAATATCTGGATTTTTAGAAAATAACATTGATCCGGGAGGAGTTATTTTTTTTGCTTCAGTCCACAAACTCTGTCCCCTAGATAATTTTGAATAGTTAACATTTTTATGAATTTTTTTATTTTTTTTACAAAAATTATAAATATCAACTAATGTAAAATTAATTTTTTTGAAATTTAAAATTAATTTTCTTATAAAAACTAAATCTTGTTTATAATCCAGTGTTAATCTAAGATTTGATAAATCTTTATGAAAATTCAATGATTTAATATTAATTCTTTTTCTTTTTAGGTAGATAGTAACATGTTCTCTATCCTCTTTTAGCCTAGCTTCTTTGTTTATTTTTTTTAATAAATTAAATCCTATAATTTCTATATCGTAACCATCTGGATATGTTCTATTTAGTTGATTTGTAATATAATCACTTTTACTCCTAAAATAAAAATCTATATGTCTATCAAGTGTTTTTCCATCAATTAACGGGCAATCTGCTGTAAGTCTAATTACATGTTTCGCTTTAAATTTTCTTGCTGCGCAATATACCCTATTTAATACATCCAATTCTTTTCCCTCATAATAAAAATATTTTTTTAATTTTATATAGTCTTTTAATTGTTTATTATTTTTGTTCTTTGGGATTGCAAAAACTATTTTTTTAACAGTCTTAGAATTAGATAATCTTTTATACATCAAATCAATAGAATTCATTTCTTTATATATTTTTTTTAGAACTTTCCCCGGGAATCTCTTTGAGGTCATTCTTGCCTGGACTACTGCTATTATATTTTTTTCCATAAATATGGGTTAATTAATTTAGTATAATTTGTTTTAAAACCATTATTGTATAATTTTTTGTTTTTTTTCTTAAAACATAAAAGTAAATCTTTAAACTGATTTTCATTTTCAAAACTCACGACAAACTTGTCTATACTTGTAAATTTTTTTAGAAAATTTACATTATAATTCAATGGATTTAAATTTATTGAGTCTATTTTTTTCCAATAACTAGTTAAAATTTTTAATGATTTTTTATCTTTCAAAGGATAAAATCTTTTTAAACTTGCACCTTGTAAAAAGATTGATCTAATTTGAACTTCAATTTTTTTTTTTTTTAACGTATTAATTTGTTTTTTATTTAGAAATCTTTGATCAAAAATATTACCTGGAACTTGAATTACATCAGGCTCGGAAAGGCTAAGTATCTTTTTAAGTTCATTTTTATTATAAATAGAGAATCCGAATTTTTTAATTATTTTTTTTTTTTTTAATTCTAAAATATATTTTATAATATTTTTAATATTTTTTTCAAATATTTGTCTTCTATCATGAAAAAAGAGGGTATTTATTTCTTTTAGGTTTAAATTTTTTTTAAAAGCTTCAATTTCATTTTTAATTTTTTTTTTATAATCATTTCCTTTAACAATTGATATTTTTGTGTTTATTAAAAAATTTTTTTTATATTTATTTTTGCTGAGTATTTTATTAGATTTTTTATAAATATTTGCTGTATCTATTTCTTTAACTTTAAATTTTTTAGCTTCTTTTAAAATTAAATTAATATTTTTAGAATTTATTTTATTTGCAAAACCATAATTTTTATTAAAATTTGCAATACCTAATACGAATCTCATATTATAAATTATCAAGATTAATTAATTCATCACATATTTTTGAGAGCTCTTTATCATGAGTTACAAAAATAATTGTTTTATCTTTCTTCAAAACCTTCATAAATTTAATTATTTCTTCTTCGGTTTTTTTGTCTAATGAATTCGTCGATTCATCTAATATTATTATTTCTGGATCCCTAATAAGTGCTCTGGCAATTCCTACTCTTTGTTTTTGGCCAACAGATAACTCTACTCCGTCTGATCCTAAAATTGTTTCAAGTCTATTAGGTAACTTATTAAAAAAATTATCTAAGTTTAAAATATTCAATATATTATTTATTTTAAAATTATCTAAATATTGATCTTCAAACATTGTTAAATTATTTAAAATTGTATCATCAAAAAGTTTTACTTCTTGTGGTACATAACCAATTTTTTTTTTCCATTGATTTTTAAATTTAGAAATATCTTGATCTTTATATAAAATTTTTCCATCTAAGGGTTCTATTAATCCACAAATTAAGTTTAACAAAGTACTTTTTCCACTTCCACTTTTTCCAACTATTCCAAAAAAAGTATTTTTTTTGATTTTAAAACTTAAATTTTTAATTTTAGTTTCAATATTGTTTTTATTTGCTCGGAACTGAAAATTTAAGTTTTTTAACTCAAGTAAACTGTTTTCAGACTCGTTGCTATTTATTTCTACTTCATTATTTTCTTCTGTTACTTTATCTTTAGGGTTTTTGAATTGTTCAGAATTATCTATTAATTCTAAAATTTCTCTTATCATAGGATTCAAAAAGGAAATTGTATTATTATTACTTATTATTTTTGATCCTGATGGTAATAGTCTAAGAGCTGCGACAGCAAACAAGGTTAATATTGGTAAAAAATTTTCAATATCAAGTTTAAAAAAGTGAATATAAGTGAAAAACACTCCAATTATTATAGTTAAGTAAATTTCAACTAAAAATCTTGAAAGCGAATTGAGAAATTGATTTATTGCTGATGCTTTAGAATATTTTTCAAAATAATCATTAAACCTTTTTTCGAACTGATTTTCACTTTGAAAAAGCTTTATATCCTTTATGCAATTCATTGAAAAATGAATATACTTTGAATATTTTGCAGTATTTTCTGCTAGAACTTTTCCAATACCTTTTAATTTTTTTTTAAAAATTAATTTAGAAAAAATAATAATGAAAATTATAAAAAAAAATCCCATTATCGTTACTTGGTAGTTAGCAAAAAGTAATATTGAGGTAATTAAAAAAACGATTAATATTTCTTGAAGCAAATTAATACCAGAAAAAATATATTGTTGATAAATTGATGGATATGAGGATAAATTCCTAATAGTCTCTCCAGGTTTAAGTTTTATATAATCCAAGTAATCAAAATAAATATATTTGTTAAAAATAAATTTTGCTAATTTATTTCTTAATTTCTCAGAAAATATACTTATCCTATAATAGACATAACTAAAAAAAATATTTTTCACAATAATTAGAACTACAAAGATTAAAACAAAAAATAAAATATTTTTACTTTTTTCTTCAAACAATAAAAATTCAGTAAATATATTATTGTCGTTAAAAATTAACTGAGATATTGGAAGTATTAGTCCAATACTAAAAGCCTCTAGCAAAGAAACAACAAACATTAAAAAGATATTTAAATATACTTCTTTTTTTTCTTTATTAGAGCATGTATCAAAAACTTTAAGTAAATTTTTCATTTATTTTTTCTTAAAATTTTTTCAACTTTATTAACATCTTGAGGAACATCAACTGCCATTGATTTACCTGACATTTTCAACATCTTTACCTTGTAACCAGACTCTAAAAATCTTAAAATTTCTATATCTTCCATTTTTTCTAATTCACTTTTTTTGTTAAATTTAAATACTTTATGCAGAATTTGTCTTGGTAATGAATATATGCAAATTTGTTTTAGAAGATATTTATTTTTATATTTAAAATTAGAAGGCACATCAGATCGAGATATATAAAGTAAATTATTATATTTATCTAAAACAACTTTGGGAATATTACTACTAGATGTTGATTTATTTTTTTTAACTGAAGCATAACCGTTATAAATAATTGATTTATTTTTACTTGAAAAATCAATAATTTTTTTAATATCTTTTGGATTAACAATTGGTTCGTCTCCCTGAACATTGATGTACCTTTTTGCTTTTATAATTTTAGAAAATTCATAAATTCTATCGGTTCCTGTTTTATTTTTTTTTGAAGTTAAAATTACATTTCTAAAATTTTTTTTATATAAAAATTTTTTTATTTTTACACTATCTGTTGCTACGTATATTAATCTTTGACTTATACTTAATTTGCACCTATCTATAGTTCTAAGAATCATCTCTTTTCCTAATATTTTGATTAAAGGCTTATTAGGCAATCTACTAGATTTTAATCTAGCGGGAATTACAATTACAAAATCCAGCATTATTTGGTTAATCGATAAAGAGTTTTGGTTAAAGGTTTTATTTTTTTAACAAATTTTTTTTGATTATTAAACTTAATAAATATTTTATTCATTTCATTTCGTTTCTTTTGATTTTTTTTATAACCCTCAAAACCTGCCAAAAATAAGTTTTTTACTTGCTTAATTTCACATATAGCTAATGCAAGTGCAGTTGAAAGTTTTTTTGGTAATACAATTTTATTATTTGAAAATGAGTAATTATCATCATTATTAAAATTGCATTCAATATTAATAAATTTTTTTATATTTAATTTAGAAAGCAAATTTTTATCAATATTTCTAAACGGTATAATGGTTTTGATTTTGTTATATTGATACTTTTTAAGGTCGGCGTAAATTCTTATATCATTACATGCAACATTATAATTAACAAACTTTTCAAAAAATTTATTGTTCGGATTTATGCTAAGTACTGTTGGATTATTTAATTTGATAAACTGAATAATTTTTTTTCTATTTTTGTTTAAATCTTTAGTGTTAGCAATAAGCAATACGTCTTTTTTAACTTTAATTTTGTTAAAATTATTTTTATTAAAATTTAATAATATTTGATTCTTAAAATTATTTAAAATATTAGGATTGTAAAAATAAGATTTTTTAATTTTATTTAAGACAAATATAATATCTTTAGGTTTATATCTATCATCTGAAAGCATTTCTTGAACATAGGTGGGATGAATATTTTTTTTCGCTGATAATTTATAATATTTGTTTGTACCCCAATTGTAAATTTTTAAATACTTAGAAAAAAATCTCTTAATAAATTTATTTAAATCTTTCCTTCCTTTTTTTAAATTAAGAGCTTGAAGTAAGCTCTCAGTTTTTACATTTCCTGGTCCTCTTCCCATTCCTAAGATAGTTGAATCGAACCAAGTAAATCCTAATTTTTTAGCCTCTAAGGTATTTTTTAATGCAAATTTTAGATTATCGTGGGCATGTATACCAAGTTGTCCTTTCCAATATTTTCTAATTGTTTTATTAATTTTTCTTAGTAATTTTATATTTATAACACCAAGGCTGTCGGCAATATAAAAAACATCTGGTTTTGCTTTATTTATAAGTTTGCTAGCAAATTCAATTTCTTTGATTTTTAATCTTGATATTTGCATTAAATTAAGACCCACAAAATATCCATACGATTTTAATATATTGCTAATTTTCAATGCATATTTTATTTCTTTTAGATGAAATGCTATTCTTACAAAATATATATGTTTTTTATTATAAAAATTTTTTTTAAGATTTACTTTATCTATATCTCCATATTTTGATTGAATTATATAATCTGAAGCATTTATCATAACACCAAGATTAATATTTTTTGGTATAAAAAGTTTTTTTAATAAATTATCATCTGTATACCAAAACAAACCTTTATTTTTTTTGTTTATCGATCTAAAACCTAATTCTACAAACTTGATGTCTGTTTTTGAGACAACACTAATATATTTTTTTGCTAAACTTAAAGGATACTCCCAATTATTGTAATAACCCCCGTCTCTAAAAGTACAATCAAGTATTTGATAGTTCATTTTTTTATTTAAATTTTAAATTTTTTTTTATTAAAATACATAATATCTCCAGCAAAAATTAAACCAGAAAATAAATTATTATGAACCATATCTATACCAACCATTCGAAAATTATATGGAACGATCAATTTTTCTAAATCACTAAAACTAAAATATTTTTTATAATTATTATCAAGCATTATTTCAGTTTGAATAACACTAATTTTATTGTTTTTAATTGAATTAAGACTTCCCTCTAAAACTTTATCTTCATATCCTTGTGTATCAATTTTTATTAAATCAATTTTATCAATATTATTTAATTTAACATATTCATCTAGGGTGGAAATTTTTACTTTTTCAACTTTTTTTACATAATTTAATTCGTTAGTATTATTTTGTTTACTTCTAATTTTTAACCATTCTGTTCCTAAATTTAGTTTATTGAATGAAGAATTGTCAGATTTTGCTGTTATATAAAAATCTTTAATTTCATTTTTCTCACCCAATGCTAAATTATTTAAATATATATTTGTGTTTTTTTGATATTTTTTTTCGAGTTTATGTATTTCATCTTTAATTGGTTCAAAACTATGGATTGTAGGATTGTCAAATAATTTTAAGTATTTCTCAATGGATTGTCCTTTGTTTGCCCCAACATCAAATATTATTGGATCATTTGGTAAATTTTTCTTTAATATTTCATCAAAACTTAGATCATAATCTTTTTTATTAAATTTTTTAAAATCATATCCAAAAATATTTACTATTTTTTTAATAGTTTTTTTTATCATCTTAAATTAACTTAATTTTATACCTTATTCGAGTATTCTAATTTACCTTTTATCAAATCGACAATTTGAATTAATGTATATAAATGAACTATCTCAATAATGTTGAATGATCTTGAATTTACATAAATATTATTTTTAGAATTTAGTCTTAGTGATGTTTTTTTGCCAAAACCTGAAAGACTAAAAAAATTTATTTTTTTTTTATTACAATATTTGGCAGCATTAATAATGTTTTTTGATCTTCCCGATGCGCTAATTAAAATAATTAAATCACCGTTATCGTAGTATTTTTCTATAGTTTTAACTATCCATTTTTCAAATCCATAATCATTAGAGTAACAAGTTAGATGATTTCCCTCACCAAAAGATAGGCATCTTACCTTCGCATTTTTTGTTAAATCGACTGAAAAATGATTTGCTATAGATTGTCCAGCTCCATTACCAAAAATTAAGACTTTCTTATTTTTTAATTTAATTTTTTTTATAAGATTAAATAATTTTTTTATATCTTTTAAAGATGATCTTTGAATTTCTCTAATTGTTTCTTCTTGAAATCTATTGAACAGAGAATTTGAAAATTTCATTTTATAATAGTATAATTAATGTTTATTTTTTAAAATAAAATTTGTTCATATTTTTTTAAAAAACCTGAACATAGCATTCCTCTTAAATCTTTACTATGGGCAGGTTCACCATAAATATCTGTTACTTTATCAGCATTAAATTTCGATAAAAATTTAGATTTATACTTTATCTGCTCATCACTTGGGATAAAGTTATTATCAATATATTTTTCAAACTCTTTTGTTGCGATTAACAAGTCGTCATTTGTATTTTCTAGATAAGTAAAATTGCTGGATATACTACTTTTTTCTTTATAAATATTTGTGATTAAACTTAAATCATTTTCTAATAACTCTT
>NZQU01000041.1 GCA_002696025.1 Crocinitomicaceae bacterium | reverse complement strand
TTTCGATAGATGCAATTGCATCTTCTAGTATTTTGAGACTGGCATCTTTCAATACGCCATCAGCTAATTCATCTAAAACTTTTTTACATTTTGAATTAACATACTGTAAAAACTCTTCTTCTAGCTTTGAAATTTTATTAAGTTCAACGCCATCAAAAAATCCATTTGATGAACAATAAATTACAGCAACCTGCTCCTCAACTCTTAGAGGAGAGTACTGAGGCTGTTTGAGTATCTCTTGATTAATTTGTCCTCTATCTATAATTAATTGTGTTGCAGCATCAAGGTCAGATCCAAACTTTGAAAATGCTTCTAACTCTCTAAAAGCAGCTTGGTCTAACTTTAAAGTTCCTGCAATTTTTTTCATAGACTTAATTTGTGCTGAACCACCAACTCTTGAAACTGAAATACCAACATTAATTGCTGGTCTAATTCCAGAGTTAAATAAATCAGCTTCTAGGAATATTTGACCATCAGTAATTGAAATTACATTGGTAGGAATATATGCAGAAACGTCACCAGCTTGAGTTTCAATTATAGGAAGAGCTGTAAGAGACCCACCACCTTTTACTTTGTCTTTAAGTGATTCTGGTAAATCATTCATTTGTTTTGCAATAGAGTCATCATTTACAACTTTTGCAGCTCTTTCCAATAAACGTGAGTGAAGATAGAAAACATCACCTGGGTATGCTTCACGACCTGGAGGTCTTCTAAGTAATAAAGAAACTTCACGATATGCCGCAGCTTGTTTGGATAAATCATCATAGATGATTAAAGCAGGACGTCCAGTATCTCTGAAATACTCACCAATTGCAGCACCAGTCATAGGCGCATAGAATTGCATTGGCGCAGGATCAGAGGCATTGGCAGCAACAACAACAGTATATTTCATCGCGCCAGCATCTTCAAGTTTTTTAACAATCCCAGCAACGGTAGATCCTTTTTGACCAATAGCAACATAAATACAAAAAACAGGCTCTCCGCGATCATAAAATTCTTTTTGATTAATAATGGTGTCAATAGCAACGGTTGTTTTACCCGTTTGTCTATCACCAATAATTAATTCTCTTTGCCCCCTTCCAATAGGAATCATAGAGTCAATAGCTTTAATTCCTGTTTGAAGTGGTTCACTAACAGGTTGTCTGAAAATTACACCTGGTGCTTTTCTTTCAATTGGCATTTCAAAAAGCTCACCTGTAACAGGTCCTTTTCCATCAATTGGAAGACCAAGTGTATCAACAACACGGCCAACCATTTCCTCTCCAACTTTAATCGATGCGATTCTTCCAAGTCTTTTAACATTGTCACCTTCTTTTACCTCAGAACTTTTACCAAGGATTACAGCACCAACATTATCTTCTTCTAGGTTCAGTGCAATTCCTTGAATTCCACCATCAAATTCGATTAGTTCTCCATATTGAACTCCGGTTAAACCGTAAACACGAGCAATACCATCACCAATTTGAAGTACGGTACCAACTTCTAATAATTCTGATTCATTTCGGAATCCAGAAAGTTGTTCTCTTAAGATCGCAGATATTTCTGCAGGTTTGATCTCTGCCATTGTTTTTAATTTATTTGTGAATATTATTATTGAGCATTAAATGCTAGTTTTAAATTGTTTAAACGACCACTTATTGAAGCGTCTATTTGTTTGTCTCCCATTCGAACGATAAATCCTCCAATAAGAGCCTTGTTAATATCAACTGAAACATCATATGTAATCCCTTTATCTTGAGGAAGTTTAGATATAATGTCATTTTTTGTTTCTTCGCTTATAGGATATGATGCTGTAATTTTAACAGGAACAATTCCCTTTTTTTCTTGTAACAACCTAACAAAAGAATCTGCTATAGCTGGCAAAATGTTTTCTCTTTTGTTTTTAGTTATTAATCGCATAAATTTTGTAGAAACCTCATTAAATGAAGAAAAGGCCTCTTCCAAAATAGATATTTTTTTATGTCTGTCTATGATAGGTGAGTTTAAAAAAGCAACCAAATCACGGTTTTCATCACAAACCAATTTAAGTTGAGTGATATCATTTGAAACCTCGTTTAAAGATCCGTTTTCATCAGCAAGCTCTATTAAAGCCTTTGCATATCTTATGGCAGATTTTGTTCCTTTCATTTTAATGAAATTAGTTCATATTTGTTTTGTCTAAAATCTTATCAACTAAAGCTTTTTGCTTTTCATCTTTAGACAATTCATTTTGAATGATTTTTTCAGCAATTTCAATTGACAATGCTCCAACATGAGATTTTAACTCAGTAATGGCAGCATTTTTTTCATTTTGAATAGAGTCTCTTGCATCAGTAATGATTTTTTGAGCTTCTTCTTTTGCTTTTCCTTTTGAATCATCAATAAAAGAGTCTGCTTGTTTTTTTGCGTCTTTAAGCATTTTGTCTCTTTCTGCTCTTGCTTCTTTTAATAAGGCTTCATTTTCAGCTTTTAATGTTTTCATTTCAGCTTTTGTTTTTTCAGCTAAATCTAAAGCTTCTGCAATTTTTTCCTCTCTTGCGTTTACAGCACCAAGGATTGGTTTCCAAGCAAATTTTGCAAGTAAAAAAAGTAAGGAACAAAACACAAGCCCTGTCCAAAAAAGCAATCCAAAATCAGGTAATACTAAATCCATTTTTTTAAATTTTAATTTTAAATATTCCTGTCGGAGCCAACCGCGCCGACAGGAATTAATTCATTACTTTGCTCCACCTAGTAGGCCAATCACAACTCCGAAAAGTGCGACACCCTCGATAAGCGCTGCTGCGATAATCATAGTGGTTGTAATCTTCCCAGATGCTTCTGGGTTACGAGCTATACCTTCAACGGCTTTACCACCGATTTGTCCGATACCGATCCCTGCGCCTAAAACCGCAAGACCTGCTCCAATTGCTGCTATACTTCCGTACATATATATTGAATTTAAAATTTACAAATTAATGATGTGCCTCTTCAACGGCAGCACCTATAAACAAAGCTGACAGCATAGCAAAAAGATATGCTTGAAGAGCAGCTACTAACAATTCTAAAACCGAAATAAACAATGCCATAGGAACAGAAAGTGCTCCCCATGCAACATTTTTATTTATAAAGATGATAGAAATTAATGCCAAAATAATAATATGACCAGCAGTGATGTTCGCAAAAAGTCGAATCATTAAAGCAAATGGTTTTGTGAAAATTCCAACAATTTCAATTGGAATCATAATTGGAAGCAATGCAATTGGAACACCAGGTGTTGCAAAAATATGCATCCAGTAGTTTTTGTTTGAAGAAATAAGGGTTAAAAACAAAGTGCACAAGGCTAAAAACATAGTGACAGTTATATTACCTGTAAGGTTTGCTCCCCCTGGAAAAATAGGGATTAAACCAAGGAGGTTGTTAATCCATATAAAAAAGAAAATAGTGGTTAAGTAAGGAACATATCTGTGATGCTTATTGTGCTTTATGTTCTCCTTTGCAATATCATCACGAACAAATAATATTAATGGCTCCATGAATTTTGCAATTCCTTTTGGTGCAACAGCTCCATTTTTTTTATAGAAACGAGCGGCAGAAAACATGATTAAAAACAATAGAAGTGAGCCAACAAATAAACTGATTACATTTTTTGTGATTGAAACGTCAAAAGGTTTTGTGTTTCCATGAACATGACCATCTTCAATTTGAAGTTGGTTTTTGCTATCTAGCTTGTATATTTTTTCATGAAATAATGCATAGCCTTCAGCCGGGCCACTTCCTTTATAATAATGCAATGTCTTGTGAGTTTTATGATCGATAGAAGTTCCTTCTGATCCATGATAAAAATGACAAGATGAAAACATTTTCAACCCATTATCATATAAAATGACAGGTAAGTATATTGAAGTTCCTCCATGTTCAGGCCCCCAAAGGTGCCATTCATGAGCATCTTTAACGTGATGCATAATCATCTCGCCTACATTGAATTCTTTCTCTTCTTTATTGGTAGAAGAAAATGCATTGGTAAAGAAGAAACACACACAAGTAATTAGAAGAAATCGATGTAAGCTAAAAGAACTCATTTTTGTAAACATTTTTCGTTCAAATTTTCAAAACTTGGCGCAAATGTAATTACTTTTTTTGTAGTATCAATAAAAAATGAATTATTCCATCATATCTCTCATTTTTTGTCTTTCAAATGAGTTGTTGTAAACGGGTGCACATTTAGGCTTTTTTTCGAGCAAACGAATAAACTTTATATTAAATTGAATGGGCCAATAGTTGCTAGAAAACCATTGCATATTTGCTCCAAAACCATTCCATTTATATATACCAAGAATTGGGAGTTGAATTCCAGGCAAACACATTAGTGCTCTGTTAAACCGAATACCATAAGCAATGTTATAGTGGAGTTGCATGACAAATTTAGGGTGAAAGTTTTGATCAAAAGGAACGAAGAAACCCGAATATTCTTGATTTCTTCCCCATAAGTTATAATCAAAATTAAATCCTATTCCATTGTCTATAAAATATTTCTTTGCTAAATCAATCTTCTTTTTTCCAACATATATTAGGGTGTGTGCAGAAAATCTAGATGTCAAGTAACCGTTTCTATATTCTCCCACTCCACTTTCAATAGTTGATCCCCATGTTAATTGTGTTTCTTCTTTTCCGGCAAGAGATTTAAATCCAATGCCCCAATCAAAATAATCAAGAAGTCTGTTTGAGAAAAAAGGAGTCCATTTAGGAAAGTGTGCCATGCCAATTTCAGTAAAAAAACCAATTTTACCTTTTGGATGAGTGTTATATTCATTATTCCATGTGTTCGGCACTTGTTTCCAATCACTTCTTCCATTGGTTAGTTGATAGGTTGGTCCGAATGAAAATTGTATTCCGTCATTTCGAACAATTAATTTTTCATTTTTATTCATTTTGCTTTTTTCAAATTTTCTTTGAGAAAGCAAGCCAAAAGAGATGGTAAAAAAGAAAGTGCAAAAGAGAAGCTGTTTCATTATATTTTGCTTAGTATTTTATCCATGATAGATTGGTCATCCCATATATTTTCAATATTTGGTGTTTTCATAATTTCTTTCATAATCTTATCTTGTTGTTTTCCTTTTTTTAATGCCTCACTATATCTTATGGTACTAAATGTTACTTGAGAATATAGTGGAATCCATTTTTGAGGATATAGAGTGTTGAATTTTGCTTCAATCTTCTTTTGTAATAGGAACTCTGGGTCAGCAACATAATCTCTCATTACATGGTAATTATAAATAGACAAGTCTTGAAGCGCATCGCCATCGGCTTTTCTAGTATTACTAAATTCTTCAAAGATCAAATCCCAATTTTCATTATGTTTTACCATTAATTCGAACAAAACAGTGCAATCTTCAAATCCACTATTCATTCCTTGTCCATAAAAAGGCACTGTAGCATGAGCAGAGTCTCCAATTAGTAGAAATTTTCCAACATTCCAAGGGGAACATCTAATGATGGCAAGAGATGCAAGCGGATGATCCTCCCATGCGTCTGCAATATTGGGCATCATATCATAAAAGTCTGCAAAGACTGTTTGGAAAAATTTGTTTACAGCTTCTTTTGAGTTTAATTTATCAAAAGAAAACTCATACCCCTTGTGGGGCATAAAAAGAGTACAGGTAAATGAGTTGTCATTATTTGCAAGAGCAATGAGCATGAATCGACCTCTTGGCCAGATATGAAGGCGATTCACATCAAGCTTTGCTGACCCATCTTCATTAGCAGGCAAGAGAATTTCTCTATAGCCATCCTCTATAAATCGCTGGCTGTAATTAAATCCCTGAGTTTTTTGGAGCGCTTTGTATCTTATAGCAGAAAATGCGCCATCGGCAGCAAAAAGTATATCAGCAGAATCATGAATTAATTCATTTGTATTTAAATTTTTAACGGTAATGGTTCCATTTTTAACATCAGCACTTATACATTCATGTTCAAATAAAATATGGGCATTTCCTTTTTGTTGAGCCTGCTCAATCATGCAGGCATTGGTGAGACCTCTTGAAATAGAAAAAATAGCCTCTCCTTCTTTTCCATAAGGTTGGTCAGTTAAATTTCCAAATTCATCATGCATGGTTCGACCATACATCGGAATTCCAAATTTCCGAACTTCATCCCCAATATTTACTTCGTCAAGAGCTTTCCACCCTCTAGTTGAAAGAGCAAGGTTTATCGATTTTCCAGCAGCGATATCAGTTGTTCGGATATCTATGCGCCTTTCATAAATAGTAACTTTATATCCAGCTCTTGATAGATATACAGCCCATAATGAGCCGACAAGTCCGGCACCTACAATAATTGCTTTTTTTTCTTTTTGAGTATTCACTTTTTCCATTCTTTTGAGTATCTACTTCCAAAATAAGAGGATTTTACTCTTCTGTTATTTCTTTTTCTACTTATTCTTTGATTGATATACCACATAACAATACCAAATGCAACAATGCCAAAAGCATTAAAAACCATTTTTAAACCAAAATAAGATGGTTCAGGCGCACCTGAAAATCTGGCATTTAAAAGTTCTCTTACAGCATCAAAATCTGGCATATTCATACAATAATACTTCAAAGGTTAAAAAAATAACTATACATTTTGTTCGATGTTGATTAAAATAATTATTATTTGAAGGATTTTTAATTTTTCCATTAGCCTTTGTCTTATATAAATATTATCCTTAAATTTGCCCCCCTCAATTGAGATAAAAATAGTTCTTTGATTGGGAAAATGCGGGCGTGGTGGAATTGGTAGACACGCTAGACTTAGGATCTAGTGCCGCGAGGTGTGAGAGTTCGAGTCTCTCCGCCCGCACCAAAATGGTCTCTTAATGAGGCCATTTTTTATAAATAAAAATGATTAATATGGAAGTTGTTAGAGAAGACATTGACAAATTAAACGCCTTATTAAAAGTTAAGGTTGTACCAGCAGATTATAAAAGCAAGGTAGAAACGAAACTTGAAAATCACAGGAAACAAGCGAATATACCTGGTTTTAGAAAAGGTTTTGTTCCCATGTCACTAATTAAAAAACAATATGGAACCTCTGTGCTATTTGATGAGGTTTCTAAAATGGTTTCAGAAGCAATTAATAAATACATAACAACTGAAAAAGTTGATATACTCGGAAATCCAATGCCTAAAGATGGCGATGGTTTTGAGGGAGATTTTAGCAATCCGTCGGACTTTTTATTTACTTATGAAATCGGTTTGCCACCAAAAATTGATGTTTCCATTTCTAAGAAAAACAAATTCCCATATAAAGAGGTAGAAATAGACGCGGCTTTAATTCAAAAACAAAGCGAAGATATTAGAAGAAGATATGGAAAGCTTGAAAGCGCTGAACTAGTTGGGGAAAATGACATGGTTTTAGGTAGATTTGTTGAGTTAAATTCTGATAAGTCTGTAAAAGAAGGAGGTGTTGATCATTCGGCAACAGTTTCTCTTGAGTTTTTAGACAGCGACAAGGTTCGCAAGAAATTTGTGGGGAAAAAAGTTGGAGATGTGTTAAATGTAAATCCAGATGATTTATCAAAAGGGCCAAAAGATAAGGCAGCAATGTTAGGCGTTAAAGAAGATGAATTAGATGGAATAGGAAAAAAATTCACATTTACCATTACCGAAATAAAATGTATGAATTTTGCTGAATTAAATGAAGAGTTGTTTTTAAAATTATACCCAGACAATTCAGTTAAAGATGAGAAAACGTTTAATGATCGAATTAAAAGTGATTTAGAACAAATGTTTTCTAAAGATTCGGATCGTTTGTTGCATAAGGTTGTATTTGATGAATTAATGAAAAAAATCAAAGTAAGCTTTCCCGAAGCATTTTTGAAAAGATGGATCAAACAAGTAAATGAAAAACCGTTAACAGATGAGGTTTTGGAAAAAGAGTTTGATGGATATTTGAAAATGTTAAAATGGCAGCTAATTGAAAAGGCAATATTTGAATCTCATGATGTTCAAATAGACCAGAAAGAATTAGTGGACTATACAAAAAGCCTTTTGATTCAAAATTACAGTAATTACGGAGCTCCTGTTCCAGATGAGGAAGAACTTGATAAAAACGCAAGAAAGTTTTTACAAGATAAAAAACAAGTAGACAGTATTATAGGAAGGTTAGCAGAAGACAAGCTTATTGAGCTTTGTAAGAACACAGCAACTTTAAAGCCTAAAAAAGTCAAGTATGATGATTTTGTTAAAGAATTCAATTAGAACATATTAATGTTAATAATGTTAAAGCCGGATATTTATCCGGCTTTTTTATTTTTATAGCTTTGTGTAACTTTAATCGTGTCTCAATTTTTATAATTATATGAAGTTTATTATATCCTTTTGTTTATCTCTTTTTGTTATTAATTTTTCTTTTGCAAATGGTAAATTTACCAAGCCTGTTGATTCATCCAATATTATTGCAAAAACAATTGCCACTAAGATCTTAAATGATGGCATTGCCCTATATCAACAAGGAAGAAATCAAGAAGCCTTAATTAAATTTAGAGAAGCCTCTGAAAAAGATCCCGGAAACTGGAAGTCTGTTTTTTATATAAGTAAAGTTAGTTATGACCAAAGGAATTACCCGCTTGCTTTATCTCAGATAAAGTCTGCTTTTAAAATCAAAGATGCAGTTAAGTCGGGTGATTTAATGGAGCAATACGCTAGATCTTTACATCGTCTTGGTAAAATAGATTCTGCTATGTTTTATTACAAAAAAGCAAAAGGTTTGTTGACAAAATCGTTAAACAAGGAGTTGCATGTTGAGCTTCATATTAAGCAGTGTGAATTTGCAAAAAAAGAAATGGCTTCTGGCAAAAAATCAAAAAGAAAAACAATGTCAAGGCGAGTAAACTCTAAATTTCATGAATATGCACCAATCATTTGTGACAGTGGGAGGGTTTTATATTTTACATCTAGAAGGTCTGATACTAAGGGAAAATCTTTAAATCCAGCAGACCAGCAATATTTTGAAGATATATACATAGCAAAATGGAATCCTAAAATTAATGATTGGGACAGCACCACAAATAAGATTAGAAAATTTAATTCTCCTGGTTTTGATGCGCTTACTTATATATCTCCTGATTTTAAAAGAGGCTTATTAACAGTAAATACAGAGGCATGTGTTAAGGTGACGACAAGAGGCTCTGATATTTTTGAAACTAAAAAGGGACGCTCAGGAATTTTTAGTACTCCAAGAATAATTAAAAATAAAACAATTAACACCACTTTTTTTGAGGGATCTGCAACCATGACTTCTGATGGTAAAACAATGTATTTTGTGACAGATAGAAATTATGAAAAAAAGGCTACGGATTTATGGGTTGTTAAAAAAGAGGGCAGAAAGTGGGGCAAGGCAAAAGCACTTCCGGACATCATCAATACATCAGGACGTGAAACAACGCCTTATATAACACCTGATGGGAAGCACTTGTTTTTCAGCTCTAATGGTCATGTGGGTATGGGAGGATTTGACATTTATGTTTCTACAAAAAACAAAAAAGGAGAATGGGGTAAGCCAATTAATTTAGGTTCAATAGTAAACACGGTTAATGATGACACACACTTTCAGTATTATCCTGAATTAAAAAAAGCGGTGATGGCATCTTTAGAGGTTAAAAAAGGCAAAAGTAATATTGATATTTACGAAGTTGATGTAACTAATTTTACTATCCCAAAAAAATAAATACCGGAATAAACATCCCGGTATTTACCAATTATTCTATGTATAATATTCCTTATTCTTTAACCACAAAGAATTTTTTGCTAAATCCCTTTTTTTCAAGGCTAAGAACATAAATTCCATTTGCAAAATCCTCTATTGAAATTATATTAGAATTTCTGCCGGTACTTAAAACCCGACCTTTTAAATCTGTTATTTCAAAAGAGAATTCATCTAATCCAGAAACATTAATATGATTGTTTGTTGGATTTGGATAAATGAATACATCTTCATCTTCAATATTTCCTAGCGAAACTGCTCCTACATAAATAGAGTCAATTACAGAACAATTATTAGAATCACTAACCGTTACTTGATACCAACCACCAATTAGGTTTGTTGCCGTTGAACTGCTTTGCATAAGAGGATCATTCCATATGTAGCTGTATGGAACTGTTCCTCCCGAAACCAATGCATTTGCAGATCCATCAGGAACATTTAGACCAGAGGAAAGAGTGCTTGTTAGTCCGACTGATAATACATCAGGTTGAACTATTGTAAAAGAATCAGTTGCAGAAATACATCCTAAAGAATCAATACTATATAACAGGTAAGTGCCAATAGATAATGAGTCAATCGTATTTGAGTTGATCATTGCAGAGTCAATGAAATAATTGTGTGGACCAAGACCACCAGAGGTGTTGATTGTAGCTTGACCATCATTGTTTCCATAACAATTCACGTCATTAACAGTAATAATATTCGATATGGAGTCAGATTCTGATACAATTATTGTCATTGAATCAATACATGGCCGAGAATCCTCTGCCATCACAAAATAGATGCCTGCAGAAAGGGAGTCAAGATACTCACCAACAGCACCATGTTGCCATGTATAACTTACAGGTGGTAGAGCATTATTGGATATAAGTTCAACCTCACCTGTTTGACCACCGTTACACGCAACATTTATAGTAATCATTGAGTCAATAACAGGTGCGCTATTTGGAATTAGCACAGAGTCAACTACTACACAGCCATTTGTGTGAGTGATTGTTACACTGTGCCATCCCTCTGTTAGGCTTGTATTCGGTTTTGTGGTAATTCCATTGTCCCATAAAAACACACAACTGCTAAACATACATGGGCAACCTGTTGAGGAAAGTGTTGCAGTTCCATTAGTGTCGCCAATACAAGTAGGTGTAGCAATATTCCCGAAACTAATAATAAAAGGATCATTTAATGTATAATAAACATCTTCGTAACAGTTTTGAGAATTGGTTACCCTAACAGAGTAGCTCCCGGCCGGAAGGTTTGTGATGGAGCTGTCAATGCTACCTGTTGACCACATAAAAGTAAATGGACCTGTTCCATTTGTTTCAGGAGTGATAAGGCCATCTGAAAAACCATTACAAGATGGATCCATTACAATAGATGAGTTAACCACACTGCCTATCCCACAAAAGATAGGAGAGTAATTATAAAGCCCGTTGTCTTTATTTCCTAGATAACCATCCCATGCCACACCGCTGTTTGGTGTATTGATACCAAGGTCTAGACGATTCACATAAAAACCAGTCCAAGCAGATGGGTTTAAACTGTCTTTTTTAACTATGTAAACAATCTCTAGGTCTCCATCGTTATCTAAATCTTTAATGACAGGTGTTGAGGCAAGGTTAAGTCCGCTTTGATTATTGACAAGCTGACT
>NZQU01000040.1 GCA_002696025.1 Crocinitomicaceae bacterium | reverse complement strand
CCCACCATAATTGTCTTGAAATACACCAATCTTTGATGTTGTCCATCCAATGTCTATAAGTATTTTTAAATTTTTCAGGATAAAAATTAATATTGCCATTTTTAACATTTTCAGCAGCTGGTTTAGAAAGATCTTTCATTTTAACATACCACTGTAAAGATAATCTTGGCTCAATAATAGCATTGGTTCTTTCAGAAAATCCAACTTTGTTTATATGATCTTCTGTTTTAATAAGGTATCCACTTTTTTCAAGTTCTTTTTCAATTAATTTTCGAACTTCAAATCTATCTTTACCTTCATAATGAAGTCCATTATGATTAAGTGTTCCATTGCTGTTAAAAATTGAAATGGTTTCAAGATTATGTGTGTTTCCAATTTCATAGTCATTTGGATCATGTGCTGGTGTTACCTTTAAACAACCTGTTCCAAATTCAATATCTACATATTCATCACAGATGACTGGAATAACTCTATTTGCTATTGGTACAATAACAGATTTCCCATGAAGACTTCTATACCTTTTGTCTTTTGGGTTGACACATATAGCAGAATCTCCTAAAATTGTCTCAGGTCTAGTTGTTGCAATTGTTAACCATTGATCATCAGTACCGTTAATTTTATATCTTACATGGTATAGTTTTGAATTGACTTCTTTATAGATAACTTCTTCATCAGATAATGCTGTATGGGCTTCAGGATCCCAGTTAACCATTCTAAGACCTCTATATATTAGGTTTTTATTAAATAAATCGATAAAAACATTAATTACAGATTCTGAATAATCTGGGTCCATTGTAAAGCTTGTTCTTTCCCAATCGCATGATGCACCAAGTCTTTTCAATTGTTCTAAAATGATGCCTCCATGTTTTTCTTTCCACTCAAAGGCATGATTTAAAAATTCTTCTCTAGTAAGGTCAGATTTTTTTAATCCCTCCTCTCTAAGTTTGTGAACTACTTTCGCTTCAGTAGCTATGGATGCATGATCAGTTCCAGGAATCCAACAGGCATTTTTACCTGTCATCCTTGCACGTCTAACTAAAATGTCTTGAATGGTATTGTTTAGCATGTGCCCCATATGTAAAACGCCGGTTACATTTGGTGGAGGAATTACTATTGTATAGGGTTCTCTTTCATCTGGTTCTGAGTGAAAGTAATTTTTTTCCAGCCAATGTGAATACCATTTATTCTCTACTTGATTGGGGTTGTATGTTTTTGGAATTGCCATAATCTTCGCAAAGATAGAAAAGGCATACAAATCATTAGCTAAAATTTAGAACAAATTCATTTAATGTGATAATATTTATAAAAAACGAAGATGTATTAAATAATTTTTTTGTACTATTGTACCATATATGGTTTGAGTATTCTGCTCAAATTTAATTTGCTTTCACATTTTTAATCACACAACAAATATTTTTTAAATTATATGTCTTCAAGAGCGCTTTATTGCAGTCCTTATTTGAATAAGCATAAATTTTACATCTATTTATCATAAATTTCTAAAACAAATGGCTACCTCAGAAAATAATGAGAACAAAAATAAGGTTGATCAATCAGAATCTAAACAGACTACCCCTCCCAAAACTAAAAGAACCAGAATTAGAAAAAACATTAAAGAGGCAGAGGCAAATGAAAATATAAAAACTTCTGATGCCAAAGATGAAATGTCTAAAAAAGATGTTGTTGCTACTGAAGAATCAAAATCTTCAATTAATGAGGCCAAATCTTCAGATAATGATAAAGATGTCAAGGCAGTACAAAGTGAAGATGCTAAATCTTCAGATACTGATAAAGAAGTTAAAGCAGAAAAAAATGATGAGGACAAACCTTCCGATACTAATGAAGAAGTAAAAACTCCTCATAAAGACAATAAGAATAGATCCAATTCTAATCACAATTCGTCAAATAAAAGTCACAATTCAAATAGAAAACAAAATCATGATAACCGTCAAAGAAATGAGAAAAAAGAGGATGGTTTTGATTTGGTTGGAATTGTTTCTGCTGAGGGTGTTCTTGAAGTAATTCAAGATGGTTATGGTTTTCTTCGTTCATCTGATTATAATTATTTACCTTCTCCAGATGATGTTTATGTTTCTCAGAATCAAATTAAATTATTTGGTTTAAAAACAGGGGATACTGTAAGAGGCACAATTCGTCCACCTAGAGAAGGGGAAAAATACTTTCCTTTAGTTAAAGTTGAGTCAATTAATGGAAGAGAGCCATCTTATATTAGAGACCGTGTTCCTTTTCAATACCTGACACCTTTATTTCCTGATCAAAAATTCACACTTACAGGACATGCTCAAGAGTCATTATCTACAAGAGTAATGGATTTATTTGCTCCAATTGGAAAAGGTCAAAGAGGAATGATTGTTGCTCAGCCTAAAACGGGAAAAACAGTTTTATTAAAAGATGTGGCCAATGCAATAGCTGCAAACCACCCAGAAACCTATTTAATCGTTTTATTAATTGATGAGCGTCCAGAGGAGGTTACTGATATGGCTAGAAGTGTTAAGGCTGAAGTAGTTGCCTCTACATTTGATGAGCCTGCTGATAGGCATGTTAAGGTTGCTAATATGGTAATTGAAAAGGCAAAAAGAATGGTTGAATGCGGTCATGATGTTTGTATCCTTTTAGATTCAATAACTCGATTGGCAAGAGCCTACAATACTGTATCACCAGCTTCAGGAAAAGTTCTTTCTGGTGGTGTAGATGCAAATGCTTTACACAAACCAAAAAGATTCTTTGGTTCAGCAAGGAAAATTGAGAATGGAGGTTCTTTATCTATACTTGCAACAGCACTTACTGAAACAGGTTCAAAAATGGATGAGGTTATTTTCGAAGAGTTTAAGGGGACTGGTAATATGGAATTACAATTGGATCGAAAAATTTCAAATAGAAGAATTTACCCTGCAATTGACATCACTGCTTCTGGTACTAGGAGAGAAGATTTATTAATGAATAAAGATATTCTTCAGAGAGTTTGGATTTTAAGAAAACACATAGCGGATATGACGCCTGTTGAGGCTATGGAATTTTTAAAGTCTCATATGGAGAATACAAAATCAAATGAAGAGTTTTTGGTTTCGATGAATTCTTAATTTATGAAAAAGCCCTTTTTAATAGGAATTTGCCTTGCACTTTTATGGTGTTTAATTAAATTATCTTTTTTCCTGCTCAATTATGATCAACCAGATTATTTGAAATGGTTTGTAATGCTAAATATGCTTTTGGCAACTCTAACTGTATCTCTTTCTATTTATGAATCAAAAAAAAGACTTCCAGGTCAAAATCTATTAATGGATGTAAAAAATGGAATCTCAGGTGGTTTATTGTATACTGTTGTGGTAAGTTTTTTTCTTTTCTTTTATTATCAAAATATAAATAAACAATATAATATTAGTCAATTACAACAGCGAGAAAAAGAAATATCTTTGGCTCTTGATGACCCTAAAAATATGGCTGAAATAAAAAGTCAAAAACCTGAATGGAGGTCTTTAAGTAAAAATGAACTTGTTGATGAATTAAAAAAAAATGCATCTGTTTTCTTTAGCCCTAAGTTTACAATGACAATTTCTCTTTTGGCTTTGTTGCTCTATGTTACAGTTAATAGTTTGCTTATTGCTTTGATATTTAGAAGATTTCTATTTTTGAAATAAATCACATTTGATTCGGAACTTTAATACCCAATAAAGACATTCCTTTAGAAATAACATCAGCAACACATTGACTCATTGTCATTCTAAAGTTCCTTTTGATCACATCTTCTTCTTTGTTTATAGGTATACTTTGATAAAAATGATTGTATTCTTTAACCAACTCATATAGATAATTAGCAATAATAGCAGGTGAAAAATTTGATCCTGCATCTTTTATGATTTCAGGGAAATTGACCAAACATTTAATTACATCTTTTTCTTCTTTTAAGATAGAGGAGGGTAGATCAGAGTTGGCATTAAAATCTCCTTTGTTCAATAATGATTGAATTCTTGCATATGTATATTGAATAAATGGGCCTGTATTTCCTGTTAACTCAATAGATTCCTCAGGATTAAACATCATTCTTTTTTTCGGATCTACCTTCAGAAGATAATATTTAAGCCCCCCCATACCAATAGTATGATATAATTTTTCTTTTTCATCAATAGTCATGTTGTCCAAATGCCCCCTCTCCATTGAACTCTGGGCAGCTTTACTAGTAACTTCTTCAATAAGTTCATCAGCATCAACAACTGTCCCTTCACGAGATTTCATTTTACCACTTGGTAAATCAACCATTCCATAGGATAAATGGGTACAGTTCTCTGCCCAAGCATAACCTAGTTTTTTTAAGATTGAAAACAAGACATTAAAATGATAATCTTGTTCATTTCCAACCGTGTAAACCATTCCTTCAATTTCAGGGAAATCTTTAAACCTTTCTATGGCAGTTCCAATATCTTGTGTCATATAAACTGAGGTACCATCTGATCTTAAAAGTAGCTTATTGTCCTTCTTTTCATTTTCCAAGTTGACCCAAATTGAGCCGTCTTCTTTTTTAAAGAATTGATTTTTAGACAAACCATTTAATACAATGTCTTTACCAATTTGATAGGTTTGTGATTCATAATAATATTGATCAAAGTCTACTTCCATTTTCTTGTAGGTTTCTTCAAATCCTTTATAAACCCAAGCATTCATTGTCTCCCACAATAAATAAATTTCGGGATCTCTTGCCTCCCATAGGATCAGCAATCTTTTTGCCTCACTCATTAGTAAAGTATTATTTCTTGCTAATTCAATTAGCTTATTTTCCTCATTACTATTAAGTGCTGACTTAACTTGCTCTACTAATTTAGTTTCAAATCCTTCAAAGTTGTTTTTTTTCCATTCATTTATTAGTTCTTCAGCTTCTTTTTTTAATTGTTTCTCAAATTCAACATAGTATTTTCCTACAAGTTTGTCACCCTTTATTCCAGAATTGGATGGATTTTCTTTTTCTCCATTTTTTAATACAGGTGCAAATTTTTTCCAGGCAATCATGCTTTTACAAATATGAATCCCTCTGTCATTAATAATTTGAGTTCTCACAACTTTATGGCCATTTGCTTTTAATATTTCAGAAATAGAACAGCCAAGAAATATGTTTCTTAAATGACCTAGGTGCAAGGGTTTATTTGTGTTTGGTGATGAATATTCAACCATTATTAAACCTCTTGAATTTTCCTTTTGAAGTCCAAATCTTTTATTGTTTAATATCTCATTTGTTTTAGATATCCAAATTTCATCATTAATGGAAATATTTAAAAATCCATGAATGCTTTCAAAACTTTTAATTTCAGAAATAGAGCTACTTAAGATGGCTCCTATTTTATTTCCTGCTTCTTGAGGAGCACACTTTAAATTTTTAACAAAGGGAAAAACAACAAGAGTTAAATCACCTTCAACGTCTTTTCTTGTTTTCTGAAATTGAATTTGTTTTTCTAATATTTCAAAACCCAATTCCTTTCCACCTTCATTAAGAAGACAATTAATTATCTTTTCTTCAATCATTTCATTGTCAAATTATTCTGTTAAAATGGCTTTGTTTTTTAATTGATTGACAGAATTTTCAATAATATTAAAACTTACTTTGGCCATTTTGTTTTGTTTGTCTAAACAAGGATTTATTTCTACAAACTCAATGCATTTTAATTTTTCAAGCTTACAAAATTCATCAATTAATTCAGATGCTTCTGAGACTAAAAGCCCACTCTCTACTGGAGTTCCGGTTCCATACGAAGCATCTTCAGGGTCCATTGAATCCACATCAAATGATAAATAAATTAAATCATGATTATCAAAGTATGAGTTTACCGTTGAGGTAACATTTGAGATACCTAGCTCTCTAATTTCTTCAATGTTTATGTTTTTTATTCCAAGAGAATCAATTAGTTTAGACTCTTCATTTTCAATGTCTCTTAAGCCAATATAAACAAGGTCTTTTGGTGATATCATAGGCTCATTTTTTCCTGCCATATTTTTCATCCATTCCCATTTTCTTATTGTGCTGTGTTTCGGTGTGTTTATTTTGTTTATTTCGTTGTCTATATTAAGAGCAACAGCTAGTGGCATACCATGAATATTTCCAGAAGGCGTTGTGTAAGGAGAATGAATGTCAGCATGAGCATCAATCCAAATTACACCAATTTTTTTGTCAGGGTGACTGCTTTTAATTCCACCTATAGTTGCTGCTGCAGATGAATGATCCCCAGAAATAATGCATACAGTTTCAGAACTTTTGAAGCTCATTTGAATTTGATTCATTACTCTTGAATAAATTTCACAAATCCCGTCAATTCTTTTAGCAAAATGCGATTGGTTAGGTAGATCTAAGAGATGGTTCTCATCTTTTATTCTAACAGGTTTATTTTCAGAAAAGAAAGAGCTTTTTTCAGTTCTTGCAACTGTCAATATAGCATCAGGACCTAAAGAAGACCCTCTTGTTCCTGCTCCCAACTCAGAATTATTTATAATAATTTCTATGTTTTTTTTCATTTTACTTTTTGTATAAAAAAATTTAAAATGCTCGACAAAAGTACAATTTTAGACGTTTAAAAAATAAGTTTTAATAGATTCTTTATAAGCTGATAAGGTAATGCATGATTATTAATCATTTGTTAATTAAAAATGCAGTAACGAATGGATAGTGAGCCAGCCCATGTAAATGAAAAAGATGGTGTAATGACAAGTATTGGTCCAGTATCAATAGCAATATTTAAAGGGAAGTCTTCAAAAGTATATTCAATTCCGATAACAGATTTAATTCCTGAAAGCAGGTAGTTTTTTTCTTCCCAATTAGACCCTTCTACAGTTTTAATAAACCCTAGAATCACACCCCCACCATAGTACCATTCAAGGCCATTCTCCTTTAAAGGATTATTGAACTCATATAAACCTTCAATTATGATGCCGTTGCCTATCGCACTTCCACCAATGCTTCCTTCAATAGCTTGAATACCATTAAGTCTATGTTTTATATTAAAAGATCCATAGCTTGGATAACCTCCTTTAATTCCAATTGCAGTGCTGTAATTTCTTTGAGCAAAACAAAATAAGATTGAAAAACAGAAGAAAAATGAGAGAGTGTGTTTCATGAGATAATTGATGAAATGTCAGAGTTTTCCTGCAAGAGTAAAAGCCTTCTTTTGAGTATATATTAAATTGCCATTTGTTGAGAACGCTTCAAAAATAATAATGTATGTTCCTATAGATGTTTTGGTGCCATCATCTTTGAGACCGTCCCAATAAAATGAGTTTTCAGTTCCTAAGAGTTCATTTTGAAAAATTGTTTTAATTGGTCTACCTCGATCATCGTATATTTTGGCATTGCCAAGAAGTCCTGATTCACTCATTTTATAATTCACAATTAAAACATCTTCAAAGCCATCATTATCTGGAGAGATTACTTCGTTTGTTAATGATAAAGAGCCATTATTTACAATTGGTACATATTGTGAGTTTTTTATTCCAGGACTTGCAAAGCCATAAGATTCGGCAGCCGAATGCCAATTGTTAGGAGTATTGGATTCTGAATTAGGGTTAATTCTTTCAAGACTAACTCCATCTTCAGAGTCTAATAGTAAAAAATGCCAATCTGGTTTGTAACTGACTTTATCGTAAACTTGATTATTATAGACTAAATAAACAGTTCCTGAATCATTGCTGTATGTTGGTAGGTCAGAATTTATAAAAGTGCCTATTTGTGAAAAGGGGTAATTGTTTAAAACAAAATTCGAATCTTGACCTATTACAGCATATTCATTTGGGTTTAATATAAAGTGATTGGCAATTAATTTATTATTTGATATGGTATCATCATCAAAATTAGAAAAGCCCCAATTGATTAGGTCGATTACTTTATTTGAATTATTAAATATTTCAATCCAATCACTCCCCCCAGTTAATGGATTACTCATGATTTCATTGATAACAACATCTCCTGAATCAGCTTCTTCAGGTAGTGTAAAGAAACCGCTTAATGAGTTGCTGTTTTGCCAACAATCTTCAGTTCCAGTAATATTAATTGAGTATAATTCGGAAGGGTTTAGCGTTTCATTAAATTCAAGAGTAAACAACTTCGAAAAGCTTGATGTGACGTACTTATTTTGTATGCTTAATGATGGGCTAAAAGTCATTGGTGCATTCATTAATGATAGAGAATCCATACTTTCATTGAATGTGATTTCTAGGAAATTTGGTGTCATTGCAATTAATGAACTAATTTGAGCAGCACTTACATCTGGTGTTGTATTATAAACCGAATTTATTTCTCCAGGAGTGCCTCCAGTAGGCCAATTAGATGCGGTCCAGTTGTCAATGTCTGAACATGGATCATTTGGATTGATTAATTCAATACTATATCCTCCATCTTTTTTAGCTTCATCTTTATACCATTCATCTGTATAACTAATATGGTCAATTGTAAGCCCATTGCTATATTTTAAAACAATGTCATCTGATGAATTATTAAGGCTTGGGAAGCTAGAAACCCCCACAGAATGATTAAATAGAGATGTGTCGCTGTTAGAACAAAGCACAACAATTTCACCAGGAAGAATCCATTTTTCAGAAATTGTTCCTTCAGATGATGCATCACCAATTAGCCACCCGTCTAGGTTAAATATTTTATTGCTTTTGTTATAAACTTCAATGAATTCTTCATCAGGTAATCCAACTGAAGGGCTTGGATCAGCAAAAAACTCATTGATAATTATATCTCCTTTTAAAGGTGTGTCTGAAATTAAATATGAAAAATCAATTTGTTGAGAATTCATGGAGTTCCCTGAAATATCAGATATATTACTAGTGGTCAATGTGTAGCTAGAACCATTTATTAGTGGTGTAGCAAGTGACAAATGAACAATTGAGAAGTTTCCTCCATCTCTAAGAGCTCCTGTTATTGATATAGCCGGTGAAATAGAGTAATTGGATGTGTTTTCGGCAGATGTAGATTCAACAGCTTCATCAAATAATATATCAAGGGTATTTGAATTGGCAACATTAACACTTAATATATTGGGTGGAGTTAAGTCTACTTGTTCATCACCTATAAAAACATCATCAAAATAAAATTTTGTTGAATTACTTGAGGTGTAATTACAAAGAACTCCTGAAAAAGAACCAAACAAATTTGACCCATCATTAGAAGAACAAAGAAAACTATAGTTCTGCCCTCCTGATAAATCAGCATATACTGACCAATCACCATTTGTATTCCTTATTATTTTTAAAGAAATATCAAAGCTTGTCGCAATTTGGGCATTGCTACCAGAACAAATTTCACTTGAAACATTATTATCTAGTTTAAATAATCTAATGGCATCATTGGATCCTGCTTCTCCAAGTTGGATAAAGTATCCATTTGATGCATTGCTTAAGTCTGAATTATCAGAACACAGAAAAATTCTTCCATTATTACTGCCTGAAGGAGAAAATGATTGTTTTACCCATATTCGCCACTCTTTATCATCAATATTAGACAAATTATTATTTAAAGAAAGGTATGAGGTTGATGAACCAGATGAGTTGAGTTGAAGCTCTTGGTTGTTATTCACAATAAATTCTGATGTATTACCACTCCAAGTAGGATTGGAATTAAAATCACCGTCTGAAAAATCATCAGTAACTTGAGAATATGTTGCAAATAGATTAAATAATAAAAAGAAATAAAATATATGTTTCATTATGAAAATTGATGTATCAAATATACTAAATTTGTGTCGTCTAATTTATCGTTAATTGACGATATTACAAATAATATACAGAATGAAAGTTGCAGTTGTTGGTGTTACAGGAATGGTGGGAAGTGTTATGTTAAATGTTTTAAAGGAATTTAACTTCCCTGTTAGTAAATTAATTCCTGTTGCTTCTATTAAATCTGCTGGTAGTAGTATTTCTTTTAATGGAAAAAACTATACTGTTGTTACACTGGAGGATGCTATTGATATGGATATAGATCTGGCATTGTTCTCTGCTGGAGGATCTGTTTCTGAAGAATGGGCACCAAAATTTGCACAGAAGGGAATTTATGTTGTTGACAACTCTTCCTTTTGGAGAATGGATTCAAACAAAAAGCTAATTGTTCCTGAAATCAATGGTTCTTCACTTAAAAAGGAAGATTTTATAATAGCCAATCCAAATTGTAGTACCATTCAATTGGTTTTGGTTTTGTTTGCATTGCACAAAAGGTTTAAGGTTAAAAGAGTTATTGTTTCTACTTATCAGTCTATTTCTGGCACTGGAGTTAAGGCAGTTAAACAAATGAATAATGAACGTCAAGGTATTAAATCTGAAATGGCTTATGCTTATCCAATTGATCAAAACTGCATTCCTCAATGTGATGATTTTTTAGAAAATGATTATACAAAGGAAGAAATGAAATTGACCAATGAAACTAAAAAAATTGTAGATCACGAAATAAATGTGAGTGCTACAGCTGTTCGAGTTCCTGTTACAGGAGGACATTCTGAATCGGTCAATATTGAATTTTTAAATGATTTTGAAATCAATGAAATTAAAGATTTGCTAAATAAACAAGAAGGCGTTATAGTTGTTGATGACACTTCTTCTTTATCTTATCCAATGCCTCTATTTTCGCAAGGGAAAAATGAAGTGTTTGTAGGGAGAATAAGACGTGATGAAACTCAGGAGAATTCATTGAATTTATGGATTGTAGCAGACAATTTAAGAAAAGGAGCAGCAACAAATGCTGTACAGATTGCACAATTGCTTCTTGAAAAGAACTTTATTAATAAAAATTAGTAACATCTAAATAGCTATTTTTGAATAGCAATAATTGAATATGAAATACAAAAGAGTATTATTGAAATTAAGTGGTGAGTCTCTAATGGGAGATAAACAATTTGGAATTGACAACAAAAGACTTTCTGAATACGCTACAGATATTAAAAATATTTATGACAATGACGTTGAGGTTGCTATTGTTATAGGTGGCGGTAATATTTTTAGAGGGGTTCAAGCAGAAGAAGGGGGTATGGACAGAACACATGGAGATTATATGGGCATGCTTGCCACCATGATTAATTCGATGGCTCTTCAAGCAGCACTTGAGTCAGTGGGATTACAAACAAGGTTAATGTCTGCCATTGAAATGAAAGAAATTTCTGAACCTTTTATTAGAAGAAAAGCAGTTAGACACCTAGAAAAGGGACGGGTAGTTATTTTTGGTGCAGGTACTGGAAATCCATTTTTTACAACGGATTCAGCCGCTTCTCTTCGAGCAATTGAAATAAATGCTGATGTGATCCTAAAAGGAACAAGAGTAGATGGTATTTATTCTGCTGATCCAGAAAAAAATAAAGATGCAGTCAAATATGATACGATAACCTTTGATGAAATTTATGAAAAGGGATTAAAAGTAATGGATATGACCGCATTTACCTTGTGTAAAGAAAATGATTTGCCTATTATTGTTTTTGATATGGATACAAAAGGAAACTTATCAAAATTAATTGCAGGAGGAGATATTGGTACCATTGTTCAAAATTAAATACAGATAAAATGACAGAAGAACTGGAAATGATTTATGATGAATTAAAGGATTCTTCAGAAAAAAGAATTGAGCACCTTGATAATGAATTGTCAAAAATAAGAGCTGGTAAAGCAACGCCATCCATGTTAAGTAACGTTATGGTTGAGTATTATGGATCGATGACTCCAATTCAACAAGTTGCAAATATTTCAACTTTAGATGCAAGGACTCTTACAGTTCAACCCTGGGAAAAAGCAATTTTAAATGATGTTGCAAAGGGTATTTTGCATGCTAATATTGGATTAAATCCTCAAAGTAATGGAGAGATGTTAATTATTTCTGTTCCACCTCTTACTGAGGAAAGACGTATTGAGCTTGTTAAAAGAGCTAAATCTGAATCAGAGCATGCAAAGGTTGGTATTCGAAACCATAGAAAAGAAGCTATGGACATGATTAAGGTTCTTAAAGATGACGGTCTTTCTGAAGACATGGTTAAAGATGCAGAAGATCAAGTTCAATCAATAATAAATTCTTTTACCAGTCGAATTGATAAAATATTAGATCAAAAAGAATCTAGTATCATGACGATTTAAAACAAAGCTCTAATCTCCATATTCCCAGAGTGAATTATCGTTGATTCTTCTGATTTACGTCCATTATAATGTATTGATATTTGAAGATTTTTTGAAATCAACCTTTGATAACCAAAATCCCATACATAATTAATTCCGGGTTTAAGTGCGTTTAACATTTCAAAACCAATTGCTGAATTACTTTCGCCATTGAAGTTTAATGAAACAATTTTAATCTCACTTGTGAAATTTCCTTTTTAGGCTTGTTAAACCGTCCTCTAATTGCCGCCTCAGAATGGAAGCAAGTTTCTCCGCCATATTCAATGGTGTTTTTCTTCTCACTATAGCTACCTTCCAAACTTATTCTAAATTTTGTGTTGGGTTGAAAACTAACAAGTGATTTTAAGGAATTTTCTAGAATGGCATAATTTCTATTAATAGTATAATCTAGCTTAGACTCTTTTAGTTGAGTTTTACCAAAAACTTCCCATGTTAATTTGGGTAAAATATTCCACCTCGTTGACAACTCGTGATAACTTAAGGACCTGCCATCAAAACCTGTTGCCAAAAGATTTTTTGATTTTGTTTCCTGAAATCTATATTCAGATGCAAAAACATTAGATATTCTATTGAAATAAAGTGAATTACGTATGGTTGAATAGGTCTGAATTAAATTAATATCTTCAATTTTATTTTCAAATGGATTAAAAAGGTCTGTGTCAAAAATATTTGTTTTTCTTTTTGCTCTTATTCTAAATTGATTAGAAAATTTACTAAGTATTTTAAGCACACCTTTTTTTTGTGACCAAATTCTTTCAGGTCTCCAAAATATACCTTGATTAAACTCATTGCTATATGTATTAACATACTCAGCACTTGGTGTAAATACCCTTATGTAACTTGCTTGGTCAATAAATTGTGCGACTTCAAATTCATTTAAATCTTGAATTCCATCTTGATTATAATCAATCCAGGTATAGATTCCTTGTCCATCATTAACTTTAATATAAATAAAGTCTTTTCTTTGTTCTAGTCCAGATCCTACTTCATAAAAAGAATTAAATGTAAAGGCTCCTTTTAACAATCTTAAATTGTATTCAAATCTACCAATCATAGTATTCTCTGGTGGAATTGGCATTAAAATACTATCAATTATTTTAAGTTGTCTATAACCTACAATAAAATTAAAATTCTGTTTTCGGTTTTTGCTATAGTTAAGTTCAAGACCAGTTGTAGTAGCTTTTGCACCTTCTTTTAAACGAATACTATCAGATTTCCAATCGTATCTTTCTCTGTAAAATAATTTGTATTTAAATGCAGTGCTATCTCCATTGCTAATGAAAAATTGATAATCAAAAAACTGATAGCTTTTTAGATTTATATTTCCATTATTTTGATTGAATACATTTTTTTCATGATCATCAATATAGCCAAGCTTAAAAAATTTAAAATTTCTTGTAATGTTTGTTTTGTGCCTTAAAAAATTATTTTTTTCAAGGGCATCAGATGAAAGTAGACTTCCTGTAAAAGTCCCTTTCCATTTTTTTGTATCGATCACTCCATTAGAAATCAATCGGTATCCATTGTAATCTTCTCCAATTAAATATTGTTGCCCCTTCAACTCAAATTCACCTTTATTTTGGTGTTTAATAGAGCCACTTATGTTGCTTGAAAATTGAGTGCCAGTATAGTTTTGTCCTCTTGTATTCCAATCTCTATTGAACTCAACAGTTCTGTACTGTTCAATTGGACTGAAGTCAGCACTTAAAGCCTCTATGTCAACAGATGTTTTTATTGACCAAAAGTTCAAACTGTCCTTAGGTTTTAGTTTGATATTATTTACCCATATTGATTTTACTGAATAACCTTCATTGTCATTGTTATTTACTTTTGAAAATGTGTTGAGGTCATTTTCAGAATAAGCTACCTCGGTCATAAAATGTGAGTTTTTACTCAATTTAACTTTTATACCACTCGATATAAATCTCTTTTGTTTGGGGCTTGCTAAAACTCTAACAGGTGCATATTCACCTTGTTTAATTCCTGCTATTGGAGCTACCCATTTATATATTTTTCCTAAAGCAATCTGATTATCCAAGATATAATCCCCATTTCCTTGTCCTAAATTTAAAAATGTGGCTCTGTATTTTGCTGAGTCGTTATCAACACTAAAAACCAAAATAGAGTCAAAAGAAAGACTGTCAATTAATTTATATAGAATCTGATTTTCAATAAATCCAACAGAATCAATACTTATAGAGTTTGCCTGATTTAAACTATCACCAATTTGACTCAATAGATTTTTTTGATCGTCATTTAGATTTTGCTGTAAAGGTTGATTTTTGGCATCTTGCTCTGAATAAGTATTGATCCAGAATTCCATTTTCTCGGTTTTTCTGTGAATTGATCCTTGAAAAAGAGAGCGGGCATAATTTTGATCAGAGTATTGAAATTCAGCTACAATCCTAGTGTCTTTTGTAATTAAGTTTCTTGATGTAAAGATTATTTCTGCAGTATTGTAATCAATTGTGTAATCATATTCCTGACCACGTTTTAATAATTTACCATCAATGTAAATTCGTTCTGTTCCACTCAAAACAATTACATAGGGCTCATTTAAATTTCCGACCAATCGATATGGACCTTGATTGGCTTCTATACCTGGAATGATTTGTCTTGAGAATTTACCTTTAGAAAGAGCACCACTTATTTGACTACTCCATTCACCCTTTTTTGAGTCAGTCCATTTATAATTTAAATTCAATCCTTGCCCTCTTTTTTTATAAGTGAGGAAATATCCCTGAGGTTTGTTAATCCAAAAATCTCCAGCAATTATTTTTAATTGATCGTTGTAAACTTGAATAAAAACTTTGTCAAACTCTTGAAGCTTATTTGTTGTTCCATCAGGTTGGATAGGTATGTTTGCATCAGATAATGATGCCAATAACTTAAGATTTGGTGATAGTTGACCCGACAGTTCTAGGTTTAATGATGAGTTGATGCCTAAATCTTGTTTATTACCAAAACTAATTCCTCTTGAAATACTTCCTGATTTATTTAATTCAGAGCCTCCAAAAACATCATCAACTGTATAAACTTGTTTGATGATAAAATTGTCACGATTTCCTTTTTGGGGATTGTATAATATAGATGTATCTCTATTAAAATGTTTTTTTGATAAATCAAAAGGTATGACTCTATAAAATGCAATGAGTGTATCAGTGAATTTTGATTTATCAATTAATTCTATTGTAGATGATGAGAAATTCAAACGATAATTATTTAAAGATACAGTATCACCTTTATAGCTTAAGATAAATGAGTTGGGGTATATGCTAAGGGTGTCAAGACGTACTTTTTTATTTTCGTACTTAAATTTTTTGATGCGCCATGAACTATGTTGAGCATGACTAAAACTGTATGCAAAAAAAAGAAGAAAAGCAGCAGCAAAACGCATCAAAATAACTTATAATTGTCTATTACTAACGTAAAATAAATTAATATAAGATAAATTCATCGACTTTTTTTTATTTAAAAAACAATCATGACAATTTAATAGAAAAAGGGAATCATTTTTTTATCTTAATTTTAGGTAATCACTTAACTATGAAAAATCAAATTATATTTTTACTGACAAGCATATTGATACTTGCTTTTAATTCTATTAATTCTCAAAATAAATTAATTTCTTTTACAGATAATGAGACTGCTTTGGTTCATAAAGAACCAACAAGAACAATTGAGAGTTCTGAAACAAATGTTATTATTAAATATTCCATACCAAATTGTTTGGTTAGCAATAAAAAAGTTCAAGGAGTTGATTATCAATTTTTAAACATCAAAAACTTTGACCATATTAACGAAGTGGGTTTTCCGTCTATTCCTTCTCATATTGATATTGTTGCGCTACCTTATGAATCGAAAACAAAAATCACTATTGAATCAGTCGAGTATATAGAATATTCTAACTATTATTTACATCCTATTTTATCTTTAGCCTCTGATGAAATTGGTGCACCAGAACCTTCCTTTGAAATTAATAAAGCTCAATATGAAAAAAATGAGTTTTATCCTAAAAATCTAGTTGATATTGTTGATTTTCAAAAGTTTAGTGGAACTTCACTTGCCTTTGCTGAATTACATCCTGTTCAGTTTAATCCAGTAACAAAAAAAATAAGAGTTTATT
>NZQU01000039.1 GCA_002696025.1 Crocinitomicaceae bacterium | reverse complement strand
GAAAAATTGCTGAAAATGAACAGATTGATATTCGCTTATATTCTGTTATTTATAAGGCTATTGAAGAAATAAAATCTGCAATGGAAGGAATGTTATCTCCAGATATTGAAGAAAACATAACTGGATCAGCTGAAATAAGAGAAACATTTGACATTACTAAAGTTGGAACCGTTGCGGGTTGTTTTGTTCTTAATGGAATCATTAAGCGAAACTCTAAAATAAGAGTAATTAGAGATGGAATTGTCGTTCACACTGGTACTTTGGGCTCATTAAAAAGATTCAAAGATGATGTGAAAGAGGTTAAAAATAATTTTGAATGTGGATTGAATATCGAAAAATACAATGACATCAAGCCAAATGATATCATTGAAGCATTTGAAGAAGTCGAGGTTGCAAGAACCTTATAAATTAAGCGCCTATTTTATACCATATTGTGTCTCCATCAATAAATTGAGTCCAATCAATATCTTTTTCGTTTAAATCATAAGTTTCTAGTTCATATTGTGTAGTACCATCAGGATAATTTAGAGAGTGGATGTAATCATGTATTATAATCTCTGGATTTGATTTTTGTAAATGATTCAATATTATATTAAACCAATTTAGGGGCAGTGTAATTGTTGTTGAAAAAGACATTAAATTTTTAAAAACACGTCCAATTACAATTATCTCATCACCCAATGAGTTGAATTCTATTTTATCTATTGTTGTTTTATTTTTCATCATAATTTTAAATTTTAATCAAATCTAAACAAGCAAAACGTAAACTAATTACGATATGATTAAGAAATTTCTTTTCTTTACTTTTGCAATATGAAATATTTAATTGTTGGCCTCGGAAATCCAGGTATTGATTACATGGAAACTCGTCATAATATTGGATTTAAAATTGCAGATGAATTGGTGTCTTCTCTTAAGGGTAGCTATGAACACGGAAAATTAGCTGATGTTGCTTATCTGAAATATAAATCGAGAAACATTATCGTAATCAAACCATCTACTTTTATGAATCTATCAGGTAAAGCTGTTAACTATTGGATGGTAAAAGAAAAAATAAGCATTGAAAATATTTTAATACTTACTGATGACCTTTCTTTGCCTTTTGGAAAAATAAGACTAAAAGGAAAGGGAAGTGATGGAGGACATAATGGATTAAAAAGCATTCAAGAAACAATAAATACAGCTAAATATTCTAGACTTCGATTTGGAATAGGAAATGATTTTATCAAAGGACAACAAGTTTCTTATGTTTTAGGAAAATGGAGTGATGAACAATCTAATAAATTAGATGAACGCATTTTAATTTCATCAGATTGCATTAAAAGTTTTTGTTCGATTGGCTTAGATAGAAGTATGTCAAACTGGAATAATAAATAAATCTTTACCTATAAACTTAAATAGTGGGTCACAATTTTCTCTGAAGCTCCTGTTAAAGAAAAAACAAATTCTTGTGTTTTAATTTTTAATTCATTTACATTTTCATCAATTAAACTCACCGTATTTTCAATGTCATTTAGATTTTCAACTTTAAATGAAATCTTGTTTTTTAAAAACAACTCAGCCTCTGGAAATCTCTTAATATTTGGACCAAAAAAAGTTGGTAAACCAAAAATAGATGGTTCAAGTATATTATGAAGCTTACCTGAAAACCCACCTCCAATAAATGCCATAGAACCGTAATGATATGCTGTGGACAAATGTCCAATCGTATCTAACAAAAGACAATTGTTTGAATTTGAATACTTGACTTTATCAAAATCAGTGAATTTAATGCAATTTAACGATGGATTAGAGGTTATTTGATTGATGTGATTTTTTGAAACATCATGAGGTGCTAAAATAAACTTTCTTTTAGGATTTTTATTTATAAATTGAATCGCCATTTCTTCTTCCACTGGCCATGAGCTTCCAATAATAATTGCTTTTTGACCCTCTAAAAAATCAACAAAGACCTCATCCATTTTATTAAGATCCTGAACGTTTTTATTTTTCATAGACTGATAGTTTTCAAATACCTTATCATATCGACTATCCCCTGAAACAAAAACATTAGTAAAACCAATTTTATTAAGTAATTCTTTACTTTCTTTTGTTTGTAGATAGAAAAAATCAAAAGAGTTCAAAATCTTCCTGAAAAAAGAACCATACCACTTAAAATAAATTTGATTTGACCTAAAAACAGCAGAAACAGAAAGTAATTTAACACCTCTTTTTTTTGCTTCAAAAATATAATTTGCCCAAAATTCATATTTCACAAAAAAGGCAGCCTTTGGTTGAAAAAAACTTATAAATTCTCTTGCATTCTTTTTGGAATCTAACTCTAAGTAATATGCCGAATCTACACAATGATCTCGTTTATGAAAATGGTTCATTCCGGATGGAGAAAAGAAAGTAACGAGTATATATGCATCCTCAACTTTTGATTTCAATTCTTTCATTATTGGCAAACCTTGGTCAAATTCACCTAGTGAGGCACAATGAAACCAATATAAATGTTTGTTTTTTGGTATTGGGTTCCAAACATTTCCTTTGCCTCTACCCCTAACCCAGTCTTTTGCTTTTGGATCAAATAATGAAAAAACTGCTATTAGCTTTCCATATAAAAAAATACAGAAATTGTAAATCAAGTGCATCAATTAAAATAATATGATTTTGGCTGTCTTTTATAAACAGGAATCAGCCAACCAAAACGAAACCCTATTTGACCATCAATCATAAGGTCTTGTGAAACTGGAATGTCCGGTTGATCAAAAAATATTGTTCTTCTGTTTTTAGTAAACCCCTGTTGGAAGTAGGCACCAAAATAAAAATTATAAAATCCTGAGTTAGACATGAAAGAATAACCAATAAACTGATTGATATTAACTCCTGTAGTTAACCTATCATAACCCTTTCTGTAGTCTAATTCTATAGATGGTATTACTTGATCTTGTGATTCAATTTTTAAATGATGTGCAAGATATCCAACTCCAAAATTAAAATACAAACCAGAATTGTTATTTGGACTAAATACAGGAATAATTTTACCAATACAAAAATTTATATGCATGCCTCTAGGATTGGCATATACCATTCCAATATCCCCATTTACATCTGTCATTGTTCCTTGTGAGTCTAATAGATGATCGAAGACTCCTGTTAAATTGACTTGATTGCCAAAAATAAATGCAGCATCTGAAGTAAATACCCAATTAGACTTTAATTTGTATCCTGCGGAAAAACCTAAATGATTAAGATAACCATATCTATCAGCTAGGTCACCATAGGTAAACATTCCATTATAATGAATAGAAACCCATGGAGTAGAAATAGAAGAATCTTTGACATTCCTTTGAGTAAAAGAAATAAAAGAAATATACAGTGTAAATATGAATAAAATATATTTTTTCACACTCAAAATTAATGCTTTTTATATTCTTCAATCATAAAAATTAAAATGTTATGATAAAATTTCTAAAAATATAAAATGAACTGATTTAATTATATTAAATATATCCTAGAATTTGACTACTTTTGCGACATAATTTCAATTCATTTTAAATGAAGAAAATACAAATGGTAGATTTAATTTCTCAGTATGAGAAAATTAAACCTTCTGTAGATAAAGCAATTTCAAACGTTATTCATAACGCGACTTTCATTAATGGCCCTGAAGTACATTCATTTAAAGATGACCTTCAGGAATATTTAAATGTAAAGCATGTAATACCTTGTGCCAACGGGACAGACGCATTACAGATTTCTTTAATGTCACTCGGCCTTAAGCCTGGAGACGAAGTCATTACACCTTCATTTACATATATTGCTACAACTGAGGTAATTGCACTACTTAGGTTAAAACCTGTTTTTGTTGATGTTCAAAAAGACACTTTTTGTATTGACCCTAAAGAACTTGAAAAAGCAATAACACCTAATACAAAAGCCATTGTACCTGTTCATTTATATGGACAAGCAGCCAATATGAATGAAATCATGAGTATAGCAAACAAACACAATTTGTTTGTTATCGAAGACAATGCTCAAGCAATTGGAAGTGATTTTAAAAAATCCGATGGCTCTACAGTTAAAACAGGAACAATTGGAACGATTGGATGCACCTCTTTTTTCCCATCAAAAAACTTAGGATGCTATGGTGATGGTGGTGCCATATTCACAAATGATGATGATTTAGCAAATACCATCAGGCAAATTGCGAATCACGGACAAAGCAAAAAATACTACCATGACATTGTAGGTTGTAACTCTAGATTAGATTCAATTCAGGCAGCCGTTCTAAAAATTAAACTTAAAGAATTAGATAATTACATTGAATCACGAAGAAATGTTGCTAAATATTATGATGATGCCTTTTCTAGCTTAAAAGGTGTTACCATTCCTTTTAGATCTGATGAATCAAAACATGTTTTTCATCAATACACACTTATTTTAGAAGGTATAGACCGAGATGAACTAAATAGGTATCTTGCTGAATGCAATGTCCCATCAATGATTTACTACCCTGTTCCTGCTCACAGACAAAAAATGTTTCAAGAATTTAATAGTGAAGATCTTGAATTACCTGTGACTGATTGGCTAACTCAAAGAGTTATATCACTCCCAATTCACACAGAAATGGAAGAGGAACAATTAAAGCATATAAGCACTAGTTTTATTAATTATTTGAATAAAAAATGAAAAAAATAGCAGTTATAGGAACCGGATATGTCGGATTAGTAACAGGAACATGTTTTGCTGAAACCGGAAATCAAGTTTTATGTGTAGATATTGACGTTAATAAAGTTGAAAAAATGAGAAGAGGGGAAGTTCCAATATATGAGCCTCATCTTGATGTTGTTTTTGAGAGAAATATAAAGGCGAACAGAATCTCATTTACTACTGAACTTAAAGAAGCTGTTGATTTTGCGGAAATTATATTTTTAGCACTTCCAACTCCTCCTGGAGAAGATGGCTCTGCCGACTTAAAATATGTTCTAGGTGTTGCAAAGGAATTGGGTAATTTAATGAATGAATACAAAGTTGTTGTTGACAAATCAACTGTTCCCGTTGGTACTGCTGAAAAAGTTGAAGCAGCCATCAAAGAAAACTCAAAACATGAATTTGCAGTTGTCTCTAATCCAGAATTCTTAAGAGAAGGTTTTGCTGTTGATGACTTTTTAAACCCAGACAGAGTTGTTATTGGAACTACAGATGAAAGAGCGGTTAAAATAATGTCTGAACTTTACAAACCATTTGTTAGAGATGGCCATCCATTAATAGTTATGGATGAAAAATCAGCTGAATTAACAAAATATGCTGCCAATTCATTTCTTGCAACTAAGATTACGTTCATGAATGAAATTGCAAACTTTTGTGAACTGGTAGGAGCTGATGTAGACATGGTTAGAAAAGGAATTGGATCAGATTCAAGAATTGGACATCGCTTTCTTTATCCAGGTATAGGATATGGTGGAAGTTGTTTCCCAAAAGATGTTCAAGCGCTTGCTAAAAGCGGTCAAGATTCAAATTATGCTTTTCAAATCATTAACAGTGTAATGGAGGTTAATGAAAATCAAAAAACCATTCTGGTTGATAAAGTAAATGATTACTTCAACAACGATCTAAATGGCTTAACTTTTGCCATTTGGGGATTGGCATTTAAACCCGACACTGATGACATTAGAGAAGCTCCAGCTCTTTATATAATTGATAAGCTTCTTGCTCAAGGTGCAAAAATTAAAGTTTATGATCCTGAAGCAATGGATAACGTAAAAGAAATTGTTGGAGATAAAATTTCTTACACAGCCAATCCATATGAAACTATTGATGGAGTTGATGCACTTTTAATTGCAACTGAATGGTCTGTATTCAGGCATGCTGATTTTAACAAAATGAAAAAGTTAATGAAAAATCATGCTATTTTCGATGGTCGAAATTTATATGATTTAGAAAAAATGGCTGACAGAGGTTTTTATTACACTTCTATTGGAAGAAAAACCGTAGGAGTTGCTGTTCAAAATTTATTGAATGAAAACAAATAAACGTATTCTTATTACTGGAGCAGCTGGATTTCTCGGCTCTCATCTTTGCGATCGATTCATCAATGATGGTTATAAGGTTGTTGGAATGGATAACCTGATTACAGGAAGGTTAAAAAATATTGAACACCTTTTTCATCTTGAAAATTTTGAGTTTTACAACCATGATGTTTCTAAGTTCATACATGTTCCAGGTCGGATAGACTATATCCTACATTTTGCATCTCCAGCAAGTCCAATTGATTACCTTAAAATCCCCATTCAAACTTTAAAAGTAGGGTCATTAGGTGTACACAACTGTTTAGGCTTAGCCAAAGCTAAAGGGGCTAGAGTTTTAATTGCATCTACCTCAGAAGTTTATGGAGATCCAACTGTTCACCCTCAAACTGAAAGTTATTGGGGTAATGTAAATCCCGTAGGACCTAGAGGTGTTTATGATGAAGCTAAAAGATTTCAAGAAGCAATAACAATGGCCTACCACAATTTCCATGGTCTTGAAACAAGAATCATTAGAATCTTTAACACATATGGTCCAAGAATGAGACTAAATGATGGCAGGGTTTTACCTGCATTTATTGGCCAGGCATTAAGAGGCGAAGACTTAACAATTTTTGGAGACGGCTCTCAAACCAGATCATTTTGCTATGTTGATGATTTAGTAGAAGGGATTGTTAGGCTTCTAAAAAGTGATTATGCACATCCTGTTAATATTGGAAACCCTTCAGAAATTTCAATAAAAGATTTTGCTGAGGAAATCATCAAGCTAACAGGAACAGAACAAAAAGTAATTTATAAAGATTTACCCGTTGATGACCCAAAACAAAGAAGGCCAGACATTACAAAAGCTCAAGATTTATTAGACTGGAACCCAACAGTTGACCGTTCAGAAGGCTTGAAAAGAACTTATGCCTATTTCAAAGGTTTATCAGATGAAGAATTGAACGAAACAGAACATTTTAACTTTGACAAATACATTCTAAAGTAATGAAGTATTTTGCACATGAAACAGCAGTAATTGATGAAAACTGTATAATTGGAGAAGGAACCAAAATCTGGCATTTTTCTCATGTAATGTCTAATTCTGTTTTGGGTAAAAACTGTAACCTTGGACAAAATGTTGTGGTTTCACCTGATGTAATTCTTGGAGAAAATGTGAAAGTTCAAAACAACATTTCTATATACACAGGTGTTATATGTGAGGATGATGTTTTTTTGGGCCCGTCAATGGTATTTACAAATGTTACGAACCCAAGAAGTGGGGTTGTAAGAAGAGGGCAATACTCTAAAACAACGGTGAAAAAAGGTGCCAGTATTGGTGCCAATGCAACAATTGTATGTGGTCATGATATTGGATCATATGCCTTTATAGGTGCGGGATCTGTAGTCACTAAAAACATACCAGATTATGCATTAGTCGTTGGTAACCCTGCTAGACAAATTGGGTGGATGAGTGAATACGGACATCGACTTCAATTTGATGAAGATGGAATAGCCAATTGCCCAGAAAGCAATGAAAAATATGAACTTAAAAATAACCAGGTAATAAAAATAAAATGATAGCAGAAAATAAAAAAGTACGATTTGCTGTTGTAGGCTCTGGTCATATCGGAAAGAGACATGCTGAAATGATCAGTAGAGATAAAGAATCTGAATTAGTTGCTTTAGTAGACATTCGTTCAATGAAGGAGTGTGATGCTGAACATTTTAACGTTCCATTCTTTAATTCTATTGATGACCTTCTTTCTGAAAATTTAGATATCGATGTTATTAATATCTGCACTCCTAATGGTTTACATGCTGAGCAGTCAATTAAAGCATTAGAAGCAGGGAAACATGTGGTTTGTGAAAAGCCAATGGGTCTTTCCAAAGAAAAATGTGAGCAG
>NZQU01000038.1 GCA_002696025.1 Crocinitomicaceae bacterium | reverse complement strand
TTCTTTTCCACTGTAAAAAGTAGCATCTAAAAATGCATAGTCTACAGCCTTAATTTCTTTAACGATGTCTTTCTCCCATTTATTCCACTTGTCAATATCTGGAATAAAAAGGCATTTTTTTGAAGGGCCTATGATTTTAAAGCCAACAGTTTCTGAATATTCATCTCTGTGTGGAACAAGAATCGGGACAACCGAAATGTTATTGCTTAATTTTATTTTTTGCTCATTGTAAATTTCTTTTAACGAGATGTTTCCGTTAAAAACCAATTGACTCCAAGGGCCATTTCTTTCAAGAAACTGTTTCATTTTAGGCATTGCATAAACTCTGGCATTGTTTGCATTCATGGCTTCTTTACCCAAATACATCAAACCAGCATAATGCCCAATATGTGCATGTGACAATAAAATGCCATTGGGTATTTTCTTGTTATTTAAAACTGAAAAGCTTAAAAGTTGCTTCATTTGAGAGGCAATGTCCGGAGTGGCCTCTATTAAAAACGTTTTATTTTCTTGGGGGTCAATAATACCAAGACTTACGACCTTTCGTGTAAAGTTTTGATTTTTAAAAAGAGAATCGCAACATTTCTTTGAGCATCCAATATGAGGAGATCCAGCATCTTGAATGGTTCCTAATACAATAATACTAGGACTATTTAAAGTTGATTTTTGATTTTGTTTTTTATCATGATTACAAGATAAAGCTATAATAAAAACAAGTAAATAGCTTAGTTTTTTCATTAATTAATCATTTTTCATTTTATCAATAATGGATGTTGTTGAAAATCCATCGACTAGATCAATAGTCGATACTTTTCCGCCATTTTTTAAAACATATGATGAACCAACAATATATTTTTTTGAATCAGGATCTGTTTCAAGAGCATCATAATCTCCACCCTTAACTAAAACATTCGGGTTGAGGCTTTCAATCATTTCTAATGGGGTATCTGTATCAAATACAATTACCATGTCAATAAATTCTAGTGCGGCCAATAAAATGGCTCTCGAGTCTTGAGTATTGATGGGGCGATTGCTACCCTTTTCTAGTCTTTTAACAGATTGGTCAGAATTGATACCAACAATCAATTTACTTCCCAGTTTAGCAGCTTGAGAAAGATAAGACACATGTCCAACATGAAGAATGTCAAAGCAACCATTTGTAAAAACAACGGTCTCTCCTTTTTCCTTCCAATTGGTGATTGTTTGATGACCAATTGATAGAGAAACTATTTTTTCGTTAAAAGACACAATAATTTATTTACTTTTTTTTGAATAATTCTTGGGTAATAAAACTAATGAAAATAGTCCTAAAAATGCCATCACAAATGTTTGTGAAGCCCAAATTAGAAGCCCTAATGCATTTCCTATCGCTGTAGCATCTGTGTTGTTATCTCTATTTAAATAAAATGCAACGACCAATCCTACTAAAATAGGATAACTACCAACCCCACTATTTGTAAAAGTCATTCCCAAGGCACCTGCAATAAAACCAATAAACATGCATTTAAGAGGCAACTCAGCAGTTGTGTCAAGTGAATAAAAAGGCAGCATGAACATGACTACATAACAAGACCAAATAAAAACAGTGTGAGCAATAAAAGGTATTGGTTTTTGAGTTTTAAAAATTGAAAACACTCCAGAGGATAAGTCTTTAACAATAGAAATGATTCGGTTTCTAAATTTTTTGTTTGTTATTAAAAGTCCTATCAAAAAACTAAAAAGGATGATAAAACAGATTCCAAGCCAGCTAATTCCATTTGAATTATCGGCTCCAAACTTCATTTCAATTTGGTTTTTAATTTCATAAAAATCATCAGAGGCCCATATTAAAGTAAACAATGTAAATGAGCCTAGAATACTAAGGTCAATAATTCGTTCGGTGATAATAGTGCCAAAGCTTTTTGTAAATGGGACACCATCAGATCTATATAACATAGCAGCTCTAGATGCTTCACCTGCTCTTGGAATGGTTAAATTAACAAGGTAACCAATCATTGTTGCGTGAAATCGATTGATAGACTTTGATTTATACCCAATGGGTTCTAGTAAATATTTCCAACGATAAGCTCTAGAAACAAATGCGGCAAAACCAAGAATCAAAGAAAGAATGATCCAAAAGTAATCGGCTTCTTTCATGGTTAAATAGAATAAGTTTATTTCATCCTCTTTCATATTGTCAAAGAAATACCAAAACAAATAAATCCCTAAAAAAATGGGAAGTATTGTCTTTACAAAGAATAAAACAATTTTTTTAAGCATTGGGATTATTTGTTTCTATTATCTTTTATCATTATTAATTCGTGCATTGAAAAAACAAATTTATGATTAGTACAGCAGTATGTAAAGGTAATCAAACTCTTTATTTTCCTTTTCTTTTTCTTAATTAAAGAATAATCAAATGGCTTTTACGATATTTGTGTTGTATTAACTAAAATAAATTATTAGCTGATGAGAGTGGCATTTTTAACAGCAGGAGGTATTGCTCCTTGTTTATCATCTTCCCTTGGTCATTTCATATTGAAGTATAATGAAAAAGACCCATCAATAGAAATGATTGCATATAAAAATGGATATAAAGGTTTGCTCCTTGGAGATTCTATTGATGTGTCTTTAGAATCAAGAAAGAAAGCAAAAAATTTATATGAATTTGGAGGTTCTCCTATAGGTAATAGTAGGGTTAAGTTGACAAATATATCTGACTGTATAAAAAAAGGCTATATAAAAGAAGGTCAAGTTCCTTTAGAAGTTGCAGCGAAACAATTAATTAAAGATAAAATAGATATTCTCCATACAATAGGAGGAGATGATACAAATACAACAGCAGCTGATTTGGTTTCTTACTTATCCGAAAACAATTATAATTTAACGGTTGTAGGTTTGCCTAAAACAATTGATAATGATGTTTATCCTCTGAGTCAAACACTTGGAGCATCAACTGCGGCAGAACAATCTGCTTTGTTTTTTAACAATATTGTAAATGAAAACACAACAAGCTCAAGACAATTTATTATACACGAGGTTATGGGGCGTAATTGTGGTTGGTTAACCGCAAAATCAGCTTATGAATACAGAAAAGGTCTTCAATCTAAAAGTTTTTTAGATGATCTTTTGGTCTCAAAAAAAAGATGGGATGTTCACGCTGTTTATGTTCCTGAAATGGAAATAGATCTTGATAAAGAGATGAATAGGCTTAGGAAAGTTATGGATGAAAATGATTGTGTAAATATATTTCTTAGTGAAGGTGCCGGATTAGATTCAATCATTGAAGACATGAAAAACAATGGAGAGCAAATTAATCGAGATGCTTTTGGTCATGTGAGATTAGACGAGATAAACCCGGGTAATTGGTTCGCTAAAAAATTTGCTAAAAACATCAATGCTGAAAAAGTATTGGTCCAAAAAAGTGGTTATTTTGCGCGTTCAGCAGCATCCAATAAAGAAGATTTAGATCTCATTTTCAGAAGTGTGGAGATGGCAATTGAATCGGCAATGAATTCCATAAGTGGTGTGATTGGTAAAGATGAAGACAATGCATCTAAATTAAGCTGTGTTGATTTTAAAAGAATTAAAGGAGGTAAACCATTTGATCATAAAGAAGAATGGTTTCAGCAAATGTTAATTGATATAGAGCAGGTTTAATTTAGTACTAAAGATTTAAATGAACCTTACAGTTTTAAATTCACTTTTTGCTTCACTTCCTCAAATTGAGAAAAGCAAGCAGCTTTTGTCTAAAAAACCAACCAAAATTCAATGGAAAGGACTTTCTGGTTCATCTAAAGCTTTTTGTATAAGTAGCATCGCTAAAACTCATCATAACAATCACTTGTTTATTCTTCCAGATAAAGAAGATGCGGCTTATTTCTTTAATGATTTAGAATCCATAAATGAAAAATCAAAACACATTTTCTTTTTTCCTGAATCAAAAGATAAATCACACGATAAAAATAAAATTGAAAATATAGATGCCATTTCAAGAACAGAGGTTTTTGAAAGGTGTGCACTTGGAAAACAAACATGGGTGGTAAGTTATCCTGATGCATTATGTGAAAAAGTACCTAAAAGAAAAGAGTTAAATGACAAAATATTAACCATTCAAAAAGGAGTGTGTTACTCTGTTGACTTTTTCAAAGATTTACTAATTGAAAATAAGTTTGAAATAGTTGATTTTGTATATGAACCTGGACAATTTTCAATTAGAGGAGGTATCGTAGATATTTTTTCTTTTGGAAATGATTTGCCATATAGAATAGAATTGTTTGGAGAAGAAGTTGATTCAATAAGATCTTTTGACCCTGCTAGTCAGTTGTCTAAATCCAAACATGATTTTTGTAATATTACTCCCAATATTAATAAAGCAATTGAAGAAAATGCGGTGCAATCTATTTTTTCTTTATTGGGTAATGATACGATTGTATGGTGTTCTTCAGAAAGTTCATTTTTAGAGTATATTGAAAATCATTTTTCAAAAATCAATAATTCGATTAAAAATGATGATGATTTAATAACAGAAAATGAAAATATATTAAAGCGTTATTTAAATTCAGAGAGTGTTAAAAAACAGTTGTCTGAAATGAGGATTGTTGAGTTTGGACCAGAATATAGCTCTTCTAAAAAAGCTGTTGTTACATTTGATTTCAAACCACAACCAACATTTAATAAAGATTTTGATGTTTTAATAAAAGACTTGAATTCACATATAAAAAAAGGAAAGAAGACTTATATTTTCTCTAATCAACCCAAGCAAACCGAACGTTTATTTCAAATATTAAATGACGCAGGACAAGAGGAAATTTTTTGTCCAATCAATATATCCATTAATGATGGCTTTTATTCAAATAATGCCAAGATTGTTTGCTATACAGATCATCAGATTTTTAATCGTTACCATAGATATAGATTAAAAGAAGGTTTTAAAGAGTCTAAACAATCAATCACACTAAAAGAAATCTATAATTTACAGAAAGGCGACTTTGTAACGCATATAGACCATGGTGTTGGGCGTTTCTCTGGATTAGAAACAATAGATGTTAACGGAAACCCACAGGAAGCGGTTCGTTTGTTATACAAAGACAGTGATGTGCTGTATGTTGGGATTCATTCTCTGCATAGAATTTCAAGATTCTCAGGGAAAGAAGGAACAGAACCCAAATTAAATAAATTGGGATCTCCTGCATGGTCTAACTTAAAGAAGAAAACCAAAAGCAAGTTAAAAGAACTGGCATTTGATTTAACTAAATTATACGCCAAAAGAAAAGGCAAGCCAGGCTTTTCTTTTTCTCCAGATTCTTATCTTCAAAATGAATTGGAGGCATCATTTATGTATGAGGACACCCCTGATCAACTTAAGGCAACTTTATCGTTTAAAAAAGATATGGAATCGGCAATGCCAATGGACCGTCTTATTTGTGGCGATGTTGGTTTTGGTAAGACTGAAATTGCTATTAGAGCTGCTTTTAAAGCTGTTGCAGATAGCAAACAGGTAGCAGTCTTAGTTCCAACAACCTTATTGTCTTTGCAGCACTTCTATAGCTTTAAAAAGAGGCTAGAAGATTTCCCTTGTAATGTAGCTTATCTTAATAGATTTAAAACGGCTAAGCAGGTAACTCAAACTTTAAGTGATTTAAAGGATGGTAAAATTGATATTTTAATAGGAACGCATGCAATTGCTTCTAAGCGAGTTGTTTTTAAGGATTTAGGTTTAATCATAATTGATGAAGAACAAAAATTTGGTGTTTCTGTTAAGGATAAATTAAAAACATTGAGAGAAACAGTTGATACATTAACATTAACAGCAACTCCTATACCAAGAACACTTCAGTTTTCTTTAATGGGAGCAAGAGATCTTAGCATCATAAATACGCCTCCCCCTAATCGACAGCCAGTAAGAACCGAAATCATTTCATTTAATGAAGAGGTGCTTCAAGAGGCAATAAGATATGAGGTTTCAAGAGGGGGGCAGGTCTTTTTTGTTAACAATAGGCTTGTAAATATTGGAGAGATTTCAGCAATGATCCAAAGGTTATGCCCTGGAGTTAGAGTAGGGGTTGGACATGGACAAATGCCAGGAAAAGATCTTGAAAAGGCAATGATGGGATTTATAGAGGGAGAATTTGATGTTTTAATTGCAACCACTATAATTGAATCTGGAATAGATATACCAAACGCAAATACAATTATAATTAATGAGGCGCATAAATTTGGGCTTAGCGATTTGCATCAACTAAGGGGCAGGGTAGGAAGAAGCAATAAAAAAGGATATTGTTTTCTAATTGCTCCAAAATTTAGTTTATTAAGTACCGATTCTAGAAAAAGACTAGAAGCATTGGTGCAATTTTCTGATTTAGGATCTGGATTTAATATTGCCATGAAAGATCTTGATATAAGAGGAGCTGGAAATTTACTTGGAGCAGAACAAAGTGGTTTTATTGCTGAAATAGGATTTGAAATGTATCAAAAAATCCTTAATGAAACGATGAAAGAACTTAAGGAAAATGAATTCAAGGAACTATTTAAAGAAAGAGAAACAGATAACTTTATTGAACAGTCTAATGATTGTGTATTTGAAACAGATCAAGAAGTAAGGATCCCCGACACTTATGTGAATAACGTAACTGAAAGATTGAGTTTGTATAGAGAAATGGACAATTTTAAGAAGGAAGAAGATTTATTAAATTTTTCAAATAAACTAGAAGATAGATTTGGAAAAATGCCAAAAGAAGTGGATGAGCTATTGCTTTCATTTAAATTAAGATGGTTATCAAAACAATTAGGAATGGAGAGAATCGTTTTGAAATCTAATAAGTTTGTTGGTTTTTTCATTGAAGATCCCCAATCTTCTTTTTATGAATCTGATGTTTTTGGAACCTTATTAAGTAGGGTTCAGCATTCAAATAATGTTTGTCGATTGGCTCAAAAAGGAGATAAATTAAGGCTTATACTAGATTCTGTACATAACATTAATGAGGTATATTTAAGTCTTCAAAAGCTTTCTTCCTGATTTTTATTTAAAATATATATTGTTATTAATATTTAATTTCCTTTAAAATTAAAAAGAAGTTTTTAAATTTGCCCCCACAATGACCCATGGTGTAACTGGCAACACGTCTGGTTTTGGTCCAGAAGAGTCCAGGTTCGAGCCCTGGTGGGTCAACAAAGAGAGGTGGTGAAAGCTATCTCTCTTTTTAATTTTTATGACATGGATACTCAAAAAAGAACAGAATTAGAAGCACTTGGTGAGTTTGAATTAATCAATCGCATTACAAGTACATTTAAAACCTCTAATAAGTCATCTCTTTTGGGAATTGGTGATGATGCAGCTGTTATAGATTCTTCTGAAGAATCAGCTATTCTTGTATCTACTGACTCACTTATTGAAGGAGTTCACTTTAATTTGACTTATGTGCCTTTAAATTTATTAGGTTATAAAGCTGTTTCAGTTAATGTTTCAGATATATGTGCTATGAATGCAAATCCTGAGCAAATTCTAGTATCTATTGCTGTCTCTAATCGTTTTTCTGTAGAAGCTGTTGAAGAACTATACAGTGGCATTAAAGAAGCATGCGAGTTTTATAATATTGATTTGGTCGGAGGAGATACAACTTCATCTTTATCGGGATTGGTAATAAATGTCACAGTATTAGGGCGTGCAAAGAAAGAACAAATTACATATAGGTCAGGAGCAAAAGAGTATGATCTGATTGTTGCTTCGGGAGATTTAGGATCTGCATACATGGGCTTACAAGTATTAGAAAGAGAGAAAGTTGTTTTTGAAGAAAATCCTTCAATCCAACCTGATTTAGATGGGCATGATTATGTTATTCAGCGACAATTAAAGCCGGAAGCGCGTATTGATGTTGTCAAGCAATTGCATAAATTAGATATCAAGCCTTCATCAATGATTGATATTTCAGATGGTTTGGCGTCTGAGCTTATTCATATTTGCAAATCAAGTAAAACAGGATGCGTCGTTTATCTTGAGAAGATGCCGATTGATACAAAAACGGTTTCAACAGCCATGGATTTTAATCTTGATCACAATACCTGTGCTCTGAATGGTGGCGAAGATTATGAATTAT
>NZQU01000037.1 GCA_002696025.1 Crocinitomicaceae bacterium | reverse complement strand
TGCAGGCACTGGCCTGATAACTGATGGGGCGGGTTTATTTTACAACCCGGGCACCGTTGTTTTTTTAGATGAAAGCTCTATCAACGCTGCTTGTACGCCAACATTTGCAAACACTTCATATTTAGACCTTGAAACCCAGCAAAGCTATCAAACGGTTTCACCTGTTGCTACACCTTTTTCTTTTTATGGTTTATTTCAGTTAAAAAAACATGCTAAATTAAAACTTGGTCTTGCCGCATACACCCCATTTGGTAGTACTGTTGAATGGGAAGATAATTGGATCGGAAGATTCGCTGTCACAAGACTTCAATTAAGAGCCATTTTTATCCAACCTACTCTTTCATACCGATTTGCAGATAACATAGGATTTGGAATTGGACTTGTAATTAGTACAGGAAGTGTAAATCTTCAAAAAGACATCCCCATTCAATTTGATGATGGTAGTTTTGCAAAAGCAGAGTTGGCAGGGCAAGCAACAAGTTATGGGATTAATACGGGTATTTATTACGAACCCAACCCTAAACTTTCAATTGGCTTAAATTATAGGTCTAAAATCACAATGAATGTTACAGATGGAATGGCAACCTTTACTGTACCTTCTGCATTAGACACTAGTTTTACTGATGGGCTTTTTTCATCCTCTCTTCCATTACCTCAAGTGTTAACTCTTGGAATTGGCAGCAAGGTAAATTCAAAATTATCTTTAGCGCTTGATTTAAATCACGTTTCATGGAATTCTTATGATACACTTGCTTTTGATTATGCTCAAAATTCAGCCTCACTCGAAGACACCAAATCACCAAGAAGTTATGAAAATATTATTGCAATCAGAACAGGGGCATCTTATAAAGCCACTAAAAATTTAGATCTACGTTTGGGGTTTGGCTTTTCACTTTCACCCGTTCAAGATGGCTATGTAACACCAGAAACACCTGATGGAACTAGATATAATTACACTGCAGGTTTGAGTTATAAATTTGGCGATCACTTTTCTGTAGATGCATCTTTTTTATATGTTCAAGTTAAAAGAGAAGATAAAAATTTAGAAACAAACCTCGAGGGCACTTATTTAACAAAAGTTATTTCTCCTGGATTAGGCCTTATTTATAAATGGTAAAATGAAACAGTTATTCTTATTTATTGTTATTATACTTTCTTTTGGGTGCAAACCCAAAATAGAAGGCATAAACCCTAGCTCTGGTGAGCTTACCCCGGGCAAAATCATATGCATTGGGGACAATCAAATGTCTGGATTTGCTGATGATGCTCTTTATTACAAAGGGCAAATGCAATCTTTAGGAAATATTTTAGCACAACAATTACAACTTGTTGGATTTGGAGATTTTAACCAACCTTTAATGCCTGTAAATTCTGTTGGAGTTAACAAAGATGGCTTGTCTAGATTAGAACTAAGCTACAAGACAGACTGTCAAAACACCACCTCACTATCTCCCGTCAGAATTGCATCTTCTGGAGACCTTAATGCACTTAACACTTCTGTTTTTAACCCTTCAGAAAGCTTTAAAAATTGGGGAATACCTGGCCTAAAAGTTACTGATGTTTTTGACTCTAATTATAGCAACTCTTTTTACTCAAGAATGCAATCAAATACTGGCGCTGCTGTTATTGATGAATTATCAAACATTGGAGCTAATGACTATACTTTTTTTGCTGTCTTCATTGGGCTTGAAGATTTATTACCTCATGCTAAAAGTGGAGCTACATCAAATGATATGACGCCAACATTTGGCACCGCTCCTGCTGGTGATGGATTTGAAAATAGTTTATCAGTAATATTAAGCACACTTTCAGTTAACGGTGCAAAAGGAATCATTTCAACAATCCCTGACATAACAAAACTCCCTTATTTCACAGCTATTCCCGAGAATGGACTTGATTTAGATTCTGCCAATTTAGAAACACTAAATAATGTATACAATCCTATTGGGTTTAGTTTTGAATTGGGGGCAAATAATTTTATGATTGAAGACCCCGATGCAAATGTATTTGGAGTCAGACCAATGCAAGCAGGAGAACGACTCTTATTAAGCGTTCCCCTTGACTCTGTTAAATGTCACAAAATGGGTTCTGTATTTCCATTTAGAGATGAGTTTATTCTTACGCTAGATGAAATAAGTGAAATTCAAATAAGAATTAATGAATACAATACCGTAATAAGAAGCTTAGCTGAAGAATATGATTTAGCAGTTGTAGAAACCAAAGAATGGTATGAATCAGTTAATAATGGGATTACATATAACGGAAGCCCTCTGAATTTCTCTTTTGTTTCAGGAGGAACTTTTTCTCTTGATGGAATTAACTTAACTGGTCGAGGCAATGCTCTGCTTTGCAATGAATTTATTAAAGCAATAAACAAAAAGTACAACGCGCAAATACCAAGAGCAAATGCACTTGATTACGACGCTGTATTATTCCCACAATAAAACAAACAAAAATGAAAAAAATAATTTTAACATCATTCCTGACTTTTTTTAGTCTCTATTCTTTAATTGCTCAAACACCGTGTGACGGAGGAAGATATTCATCCACTGTTTTCTCAAACTTCACCAAAACGAGTAATATTCAATTTGGTCAAAACAACTCATTTACAGGGGCAAATTATGATTTAAAACTTGACTTTTATGAACCTTCTGGAGATACAGTTCCATATAGACCCTTAATTATTTGGGCGCATGGAGGAAGCTTTCTTGGTGGATCTAAAACTGATCCAGATGTCGTTGAACTTGCAGAAAGGTTTAGCAAAAGAGGTTATGTTTGTGCTTCAGTAAATTACAGAACAGGCTTCTTTCCTATTGACTCTGCTAATGCTGTTAAAGCAGTAGTAAGAGCTGTTCAAGACATGAAGGCTTCTATTCGGTTTTTTTACAAAGACAGAAAAGACGGAAATGATATTTATGGCATAGACACCAACAATATTTTTATTGGGGGAAGTTCTGCTGGTGGCATTACAGCACTTCACATTGCTTACCTAGACAGCACTTGTAAAATATCAGACTACTTAAACAACACCATGATTACAAATCTTCAAGGATTAGATGGAAATAGTGGTCATCCTTGTTATTCGTCAAAAGTTCATGGCGTTTTAAATGGTGCAGGGGCTCTTGCTAGATACGCTTGGATGGAAGACATTCATGCTCCGCTCTGTTCTGTTCACGGAACCAACGATAACGTAGTTAAATACAACAGAGGAGTTGTAAACCCTGGTGTTCCACTAATGTATTTGGACGGCAGTAGAATGCTTCATGAACAGGCAGATGCAATAGGTCTAGAAAATTCATTTTATACTTTTTATGGGGCTGGACATGTTCCTTATGCATTGTCATCAGCAAACATGGATACAACTGAAAATTTTTATGCCGATTTTCTTGCTCAAAGACTTGGGTGTGCGAACCCAGGACTACAACCTTCAAACACACCAAGTGGATCAGCAAATTTATATCCTGTTTCTGCATGTACTGGGAATTTAGATATTGATTTTTGCACCGGATCAAACATAAATGATATTGATCTTTCTGAAGTACTAATTTATCCCGTACCTGCGAAAGAATACTTATATATCTCTATTGAAAATGGCAATCATTTTGAAGTTCAGATTTTAAGCCTTGATGGAAGAAAAATTCTTTCTCAAAAATCAAGTCTTAATGATATTACTATTGATGTAAGTAGTATATTAAAAGGAAACTATTTGATTAAAATTCACAATATTGAATCGAATAACTTTATTACCAAAAAAATAAGCATTCAATAACCATTTAATAATCCTTTTCTACTGATTTCAAAATGAAAAAACCATCATTAAAAACAAGCATGAACTTTGTTTGTTTCATTCTATTTATTTGTCTTTTTTCTAAAAATTTATTTAGTCAAAAAATTATTGACCACAAATGTTATAACTCTTGGAATAAAATTAAAGATGAAAAACTATCAAACGATGGCGCTATTTTATCATACCAAATAAGCCCCTTAAAAGGTGATGATCATTTAATAGTTCATTTTTTAGAAACAAATAAAATTGACTCTTTTAAATGCTCAAAAAATGCTGTGATTTCATCTGAAAGTGATATAATTGCTTTTAGCAAGTCCTTGACATTTGATAGTTTGAGAGCGCTTCAGCTGAAAGATGAAGACAAATTCAAAGCTCCAAAAGACACTTTAAATATCTATTTAATAAAAACCGATACATTAATATTAGTTCCTGAATTAGAAAGTTATAAAATGTCTAAAGAAACAAATAAATTGGGTTATTTATACAAGGCAAAAGTCAAGAAGAAAAAGAAAAAAAAGAAATGTTTATTTAAACGAAAAAGAAAGCCAGAAAAAGACAAGAAAAAAAATGGCTATAGCTTAAAAATAATTGACAACCAAAACAATACAGTTTGGGAAGCAGAGCAAGCTATTAATTTTTGTTTTTCAAAGAAAGGTCAGTATTTGGCTTATATTCAAAAAAAAGCAAAAGACTCTTTGTTGCTAAATATTATCGACCTGAAAATAAAAAAGCCAGTAATAAATCTAGCTTGTCAGAAAACATATAAACTTCCTATTTGGAATAAAACCGAAAGCATTGTTGCTTTTAAACATTGCAATGATTCAATAAAAGAAGAAGAAAATTATTTGTTTACAACCTATGATTTTTCATCACAAAAACAAGCGACATACGGTCAAAAAGACTCCACTATATTTAATAAATATGCTGTAAGTGCATTTGATAAACTTCAGTTTTCATCTGACAATAATCAATTATTGTTTTTTGGATTGTGTGACAGAAAAAGTAAGCATCAAAAAGATTCTATTTTAAGGTCAGAAAAACCCAGGTTCGACTTATGGCATTACAAAGACCTTAAAATTCAACCTCAACAAATCAATGAATTAAAATGGAATAAAGGAGGGTATATTGCCTCTCTTAATTTAGAATCAGGAAAAATCCATCAATTATCTAATGATACACTTAAAATTAGAATCAACAAGAAAAACAGTGGAGAGTCATTACTTGCATATAATGATTCACCATATTCAATTGAAGCCCAGTGGAGACTTCCATGGCTTAAAGATTACTATATAGTTTCTTCCATAAATGGCACAAACAAATTACTGAAAAAGAGTGTTTCAAATAGCTGGGCATTATCACCAAACAAAAAGTATTGGGGATACTTTGATCATTTAAACAGCGAATATCACCTTATAGACATTGAGAGAAATCAAGACAATTGTATCAGCTGTAAGATCGATGGGATTAAATGGACTACAGATTTAAATGGGCAACCAAGGGCTCCATATCCAAAAGGTGAGGTCGGGTATTATAGCGACTCTTCAAAATATTTTTTTAAATCTGAATATGACCTTTGGATGTATGATATAAAATCTGACACATCTATTTGTGTCACTAATCATTTTGGAAAAGAAAACAACATTATTTTATCTCCTTATTTATGGGATTATGACAGCCTATATGTTGATTATGAAAATTTATACTTAAAAGGTTTTTCGAAGAAATCAAAAAAAGAAAGTATTTACGTCTTTGAAAATAAAAGTCTTATAAACAGATATGATGCAAACATGGGAATAAACAAGGTTTTTAGATCAAAAAACAAAAAGTCCTTGGTGATTAGAAAAAGCAATGTTTCATCTTATCCAGAAATTTCTGTAATGGACAAACAGTTTAAATCTGAAAGAGTTGTTTCCATTACAAATCCTCAACAAAAAGATTACAACTGGGCTACTGTTGAGCTTATTCATTGGAAAATGGATAGCATTCAATTAGAGGGATTGTTGTACAAACCTGAAAATTATAATGATACATCAAAATATCCTCTTTTGGTTTATTACTATGAAAAGCTATCGGATCGTTTATATAAACATTACACACCTACACCTTCAAGAAGCACAATATCTCCATTAGAATATAGCTCTGCAGGATATGTTGTTTTTATACCAAATATTGAATATAAACCTGGATATCCTGCAAAATCAGCATACAACTGTATTATGTCTGGAGTGGATCATCTCCTTCAGAAAAACAAACAAATAGATTCAACAAGAATGGGGCTTCAAGGACAAAGTTGGGGTGGTTATCAAACAGCTCAATTGATTACAATGAGCAATCGTTTTTGTGCTGCAATGGCTGGCGCTCCTGTTTCTAATATGTTCTCTGCCTATGGTGGAATTAGATGGGGGTCGGGCCTTAATAGGCAGTTTCAATATGAAAGCTCTCAAAGTAGAATCGGAAAAACGATTTGGGAGGCGCCTGAACTTTACTATGAAAACTCGCCATTATTTCATCTTCCAAAGGTCGAAACTCCATTATTAATAATGCACAATGACAATGATGGAGCAGTTCCGTGGTATCAAGGAATCGAACTTTATAATGGGATGAGGCGACTTCAAAAACCCTGTTGGATGCTTAATTATAATGATGACGATCACAACTTAAAAAACTTGGCCAACAGAATTGACTTAAGCATCAGACTGAGACAGTTTTTTGATCATTATATGATGAATAAAAAAGCACCTAAATGGTTGAAAGATGGAATACCGGCTAAAAAAAAGGGCAAAGAATTAAGGTATGAGTAAGCACAAAATCTCATTTAAATCACTCCTGCCTTATTCTTTAATCGTGATTTTAATAGCAATTACTTTACTAAGTTTACTGCCGCCAAAGTCGTCTATTAACCTAGGAAGTCAAGATAAAGCAAGTCATTTCATCGCTTACTTTTTTCTTACATTAAATGCATTATTAATAAGTGAAAAACACATAAAATCAATATTACTAATCATACTATATGGCATTATATTAGAATGTCTTCAATCATTTGTTCCTGGACGTTTTCCTTCTTATAATGATATTATTGCAAATTCACTGGGATCACTAAGTGGACTCATCATAATATTGACAGGTTCAAAAAAAATTAAGAGGAATGACTCTCTAAATGTTTAGAAACGTATTTACCTATAATATCAAATTCTAGATTTACAAGACCACCAATTTCTAAAGACTTAAAATTTGTATGCTCATATGTATAAGGGATGATACATACAGAAAAGTTTTTTTTATTTGAATCAACAACTGTTAAGCTAACACCATTAATTGAAATTGATCCTTTTTCAACTGTCATGTTGGCCGATTCATATTCAAATGTAAAACGCCAACTTCCATTTTCGTCTTTTATTGAAACACATTGAGCTGTTGTATCAACATGCCCTTGAACAATATGCCCATCAAGACGACCATTAAGAATCATACACCTTTCTAAGTTAACTTCATATCCTTTTTTCCAGGAAGAAAGACAAGTTTTATCTAATGTCTCATTAATTGCTGTTACTTTATAAATATCCTGATTGATTTGCACAACTGTTAAGCAACATCCATCATGAGCAACACTTTGATCTATCTTTAATTCTGAAGTGAATTTTGACTCTATAAAAAAATGAATGTTTTCATTTTCTTTCTCAATCTTCTTAATCACTCCTAATTGTTCAATTATACCAGTAAACATAAAACGAAATTACGTATTTTAAACAAAGACAAGGCTATGATGTTTCAACTATAGCTTGATTAATTAATTCAGCAGCCTTTTTCAACTCATCCATTGTTATATTTAATGGCGGTGAAATCCTAAAACTATTTGGATGCGAAAGAAACCAAAATACCAAGACTCCCTTTTCAAGACATTTATCAACAACTTTTTGAACTCTTTGAGAAGAAAGCATATCAAAAGCAAACATAAACCCAATTCTTCTGCATTCTGTAATCTCCTTACTTGATCCAATTGAGTTTTGTAAATAAGATCCTTTTTCTTCTAATTCATCCCAATCAATTTCAGATTTAATGGTTTGAATACATGCTGCTGATGCTGCACAAATAACCGGGTGCCCGCCAAAAGTTGTAATGTGTCCTAAAGCAGGATTATAAGTAAATTTATTAAGCAATTCTTTTGATGAAACCATTGCCCCAATGGGCATTCCTCCTCCTAATGCTTTTCCTAAGGTTAAAATGTCAGGCACAATATTAAAGTGTTCAAAAGCAAAAAATCGACCGGTCCTACCCATCCCACATTGAATCTCATCAAAAATTAAAAGTGCTCCTGTTTTTTTACACCTTTTTTTTAGGGCATTTAAATAATCATGTTTTGGGATACGCACACCTGCATCTCCTTGGATGGTTTCTATAATTACAGCAGCAGTATGTTCATTAATTTTTTGAAGTCCATCTAAATCATTTAAGCTTATAAAATCAACGCCTGGCATTAATGGTCTAAAAGCTTGTTTTTTGATCTCATTTCCAGATATACTTAATGAGCCTATTGTACTCCCATGATATGAACCTGATAACGAGACTATATTGTTTCTTCCTGTTGCTCTTTTAGCAAGTTTAATCGCCGCTTCATTTGCTTCTGTTCCTGAATTAACCGGATAAACACAATTTAATTCTTTAGGTAAAACAGATGTGAGTTCATTTGAAAAATTGATTTGAGCATCTTGAATATACTCACCATAAACCATTACATGAAGGTGTTTATCAATTTGACTTTGAATTGCATTTATTACATTTTTATGCCTGTGACCAATATTATTTACAGCAACTCCTGCTGTCATGTCAAAATATGACTTTCCATTTTTGTCATATATATAAACGCCTTCTGCCCTTTCAATGTCAATTAGAAAAGGATATGGATTTGTTTGAGCTTGTTTACTGAAAAAATCCTCTGAAGTATCCATCTATATACTTTTTCTTGACATTGCTTTATTTACAGCATCTACAATATCAGGTGAGTCAATTCCATATTTTGCCATGAGATCCATTGGCTTGCCACTTTCTCCAAAAGAATCATTTACCGCTACGTATTCGTGAGGACAAGGTAAATTCTTTGATAAAACTTGAGCAACAGCATCACCCAACCCACCATTCATCATGTGTTCTTCGGCTGTAACAACACATTTTGTTTTACTTACTGAATCTATGATTGCTTGTTCATCTAATGGTTTAATTGTATGCATATTGATCAACTCAACGGAGATACCGCTTTCAAAAAGAATTTTTGCTGCCTCAATAGATTTCCAAACCATATGTCCGCAAGCAATAATCGTAACATCTGTACCCTCTTGAAGCACATCGGCTTTTCCTATAACAAACTCTTGGTCAGAAGAAGTGAAAATTGGCATTACAGGTCTTCCAAACCTAAGATAAACAGGCCCATCCAGCTCTGAAATTGCCATGGTTGCTTGTTTTGTTTGATTAAAATCAGCAGGAACAACAACTGTCATATTTGGCAACATTCTCATCATTCCGATATCTTCTAGAATTTGATGGGTTGCACCATCTTCCCCTAAAGTTAATCCAGCATGGGAGGCGCAAATTTTTACATTTTTATTAGAATAAGCAACTGATTGTCTAATTTGATCATAAACCCTCCCAGTAGAAAAATTAGCAAATGTTCCTGTATATGGTATCATTCCACCAACCGCCATTCCTGCAGCAATTCCTATCATATTTGCCTCTGCAATACCGACTTGAAAAAAACGTTCTGGATTTTCATCTTTAAAAGCATTCATTTTTAAAGAACCTGTTAGGTCTGCACATAGACCAACAACTTTGTTATTGCTACGCGCAATTTCCGCCAATCCTTCTCCAAATCCTGATCTTGTATCTTTATTACCAAATACTTCAAATTCTTTCATAATCATATTTTTATATTCGTTGTTTTATTGCTTGCTATTTTAAAATTTTTCTCTTGAGTGTTGGCACTTGATTTATTTGTCAACCCCCTGTATACTACTTTATAAATACCTGGCTGAAGAATGAATTCTCCTGACTTTTTATTTGGATTAAAATTACAAACCCAATTTAAATCATCCTTAGAATCAACAACAAATAATTGTGCTGATAATTCATTTGAAAACTGATAGATCAGATTTCCGGGAGATTTAATTGTAAGCACTGATGTTTTGCCTTGCTTAACATTTGCCTTCATATAAATTCTTGGCAAAGTAAGTATTTCAACATTATAATGACCAACAATGTATTTGTCTTGGCTTGATATTTTTTGAACATTTATAGTTTGGTCATTTGCAGATTCTGTTACCCTACACAAAACATTTAACTTGCTTTTGTTTGTTCCTTTAAACTCAATAAAACCCTGAGGAGCATTAACCTCAATAGTATTATGAACATGCTGTTTTAATTTAATTCTTGGTTTGATTATTTTTGGAATGGTATTAACAACAAGATCATAAGAAATAGAAGGGTCTATTATTAAAGTATCTGGATTTCCGTAACGGTTGATGGTGTGAACAAATGTGTATTTTAATTCTTTTGTTCCTGATTTATAAAACAGCATACTCACATTCGTTTCTGTAGGATTGAGTTGAATGTCATTTAAATTTACTTGAGTAGTTGTGTTAATTAAAGCCTTTTCAATTACTTTACTTAGAGTATTTTTAAAAGAAACGCTTGTTGAAGCTTCTAGATAGGTTCCAATACAATTGAATTTTTCTAGATATGAAAGATCCATTCCAACGCCAATAACAAATGGAGTAACATTTACTCCTTTGTCTTTTAATTTTTTAGCTACTTCGCAAGGGTCATTATCACATGACTCAAGCCCATCTGTGATCAAAATAATTACATTTCTGGCATTGGTATCAGGGAAATCTTCTGCTGCGGCCTCAAGCGACCTTGCAATTGGTGTTGCACCTTGAGCTTCTAAGAATTTTATTTTTGATTTTATTTTATCAATATTTCCCTTGCTGAATGGTACCTCTAATTTTGTATCGCTACAATCTTGAAAATTAGACGTAATTGGTGATTGATGTCCATACACTCGAAGTGCTATTTCCAAATTATCAACCTCTCTTAATTTCTCAATTGAACTAGACAAGTAATCTTTTGCCACCCTCATTCTTGTGCCAGAATCCCATGGAGAATTCATGCTATTTGAAGCATCTAAAATAAATAAAACACGCGTAAGAGGCTGTTGTGCCATATGATTCATACAGAACAATAAACAAAAAACAAAAAGCGTGTTTTTAATATTCATTAATAATCTCCTAAGGTCTCTTTTAATTGATTTAAAGCATTATCAAGCTGCTCAGAATTTGGAGCAACACCATGCCATTTATGACTTCCCATCATATAATCAACACCCATTCCCATTTCTGTTACCATTAAAATAACTACCGGTTTTTGCTTACCTAACATTCCTTTGGCTTGAGCAAGTGTTTCTTTCATCTCTTTAAAGTCGTGACCATTCATTGTGAGTACTTCCCATCCAAAAGCTTGCCATTTTAATTTTAAGTCGCCCAAAGACAATACATCATCAACATCTCCATCTATTTGTCGGCCATTGTAATCAATAGTTGCAATAATATTATCCACCTTATTTCCTGCAGCATACATTGCCGCTTCCCAAATTTGACCCTCTTGCAGCTCTCCATCACCATGAAGTGTATAAACTATGCTTTTGTCATTATTTAATTTTTTTACCTCAGCTGTGCCAATGCCCACAGAAAGACCTTGACCTAAAGAGCCTGATGCCATTCTAATTCCAGGGAGCTTTTTGTCTGTTGATGGATGACCCTGCAAACGTGAAGATATTTTTCTAAAAGTTTCCAATTCTTTAACTGGAAAATAACCTGCTCTTGCTAAAACACTATACCAAACGGGGGAAATATGCCCATTGGAAAGGTAAAAAACATCTTCATTTTTACCTTCCATAGAAAATTTATCAGAATTATGATTCATTAAATCGAAATATAATAATGTTAAAAAATCAGCACAACCCAATGAACCTCCGGGATGTCCAGAACTAACACCGGCAACCATTCTAACAATATCTCTTCTTACTTGAGATGCAACATTTGATAACTCTAAATTTTCCATGAAAAAAATATTAATTTAATATTAGTACAAAACTAACTTTAAATTAGTTCTTTTGTACCCAAAATTTCTTTTTTAAGAAGCAACTTTTCAACGAAAAAAATGTCTATTGTTAATATCGATACAAATTTAAAATGAAAAAACACATTATTCTATTGATTTTACTCGCTTTTTCAAGCAAAATGATTTATTGTCAAAATTACAATGAAGAGCTTTTAAAAAGCTATTCTAAAAGAGAGCTTAAGGAAATAGTTAAAAGCAATCCTAAAGAAATCGAATTGTTAAATTATGCAATAGATAATGCATGCTATGTTGTTGACAAACCTATAGCTGATAAAAGAAAAGCAAAAGGAGATGTTCAACACATTACATTTCCTGTTTATAACGAAAAATTGAATGTAGATTTAGATAAAATAAAATTTACTGATCTTGGCCTTAAGATAAAGGATGAAAATATATATCTCATTTTGACTGATTATAATAAAATGCTTGTTGTTAAATCAAAATGGGTTCTTCAAAATGAACTTGACCAAATTAAATAGTCATGAAAAAATCAACTAACCTCTTTATATTCTTTTTGCTAACTTGCTCGTTAAATATTAATGCGCAAGTAATTAATATGGGGGATCCTGGACACCCTCTTAGCAACCCTGCCAACTGTACCTCTTTCGGAAATGCAAATCAAAACTTTCAAGACCCAGGTGGAGCTGGGAATTACCCCGCCAATTACAACGACACTATTGTATTTTGCCCCGACCTTAATACAGGAACCAAAATGTCTGTTTCTTTTGGAATCAATGCAGGTTCTACATTTAATATTGATGGGACTGATAGTATTTATGTTTATGATGGATCTGATGCTACGGCACCACTACTAGGAGTTCATAATTCTGTTACAGACCCAACAGGATTTACACATCAAGCATCTTGGAATAATCCTTCCGGTTGTCTAACCATTGTATTTATTTCTGATGCAGCTATCGAAGGCACTGGATGGTTGGGAAATGTTCAATGTGGAAATCAATTTCAACCATTTGAACCTCATATTGAAGCTTATATAAACGGCATTGGAAACAATGTAATTGACCCGATTGACACTGGCTTTATTGACCTTTGTTTTGGAGATAGCATTTTATTTATTGCAAAACCTATTTTTCCAAATTCATTTGAAACTACAGGCTATGGATATTCTCAAGATGTGAATTCTAACATTGACTTTGACTGGAACATTACCGATGGAAACACCTATCCAAATAATGATTCTATATGGTTTACACCACCCGCAAGAGAAGGCTATTTAGTTGATGTAAAAGCAACAGATCAATTTCCTCAAAATGAAAGAATAAGATGCAAGGTTAGGGTTTCACTTATTCCATCTTTTGCTGGAACTGGTCCTCAAGAGGATACAGTATGTATAGGAGAAAATACCGTTTTAATTGGAGGGGTAACCTCTCAAGATACAGTTGGTGTAACAATGCCTTCTGGGTCATTCAATTTAGGTGGATCATATGCCGGATTGACTTATTTACCCGATGGGTCAGGACAGGTTTATCAAGCTCCTATCAATATTTCTGGTTTTCCAAATGGATCTATTATTGATGACCCTCAAGATTTAAATCAAGTTTGTATTACAATGGAGCACTCATATCTTGGTGATTTAGAGATGTGGCTTCAATGTCCTTCCGGGCAAACTGTAACACTTTTAAACTCTTACTCTCCAGGGAATATTCCTGGTGGTTTTGGTGGCGGAACCACATTTCTTGGGGACCCTATAGATGATTTTGGTGGTGGTGGCCCCGGTGATGGTTGGGAATATTGTTTTAGCTCTGCTTTTAATACATGGGGAGATATGCCAACAGAGCATGCTGGAGGGAATACCGTTGGGATTAGCATTGCAAATGGAAATAATGCTGATGGAAACTCAATGAACCCTGGCGGTGTTTATTTACCAGAAGACCCTTTTACTGGGTTTAATGGTTGTCCAATTAACGGAACATGGACCATTTTTGTTCAAGACAACCTATCGATAGATGATGGATATATATTTGAGTGGGGATTGTTTTTTGACTCTTCTTTTTTCCCAGGACTTGGAAGCTATCAAACCGAAAGTGACACAAGCTATTGGTCAAATGATCCAACCATAATATCTGGACAAAATGACACTTCTATAGTTGTTCAACCAGCCGCCGCTGGTACGTATGATTATACATTTAACATCATAGATAATTTTGGGTGTCCATATGACACCGTTGTTCAACTAAATGTAATTGAATTGCCTGAAATTTTCAGTGACACTATTGATTGCAACTTGTTTCATACAGTTGTTAATACTTCTGCTTTTGATGGTGGATTATGGTCCTGTGCTGATACAGCAATTTCGTTTTCAGACTCAAGTATTTTAAATCCCATAATTTTTGCCTCCGGCCCGGGCACCTATGAAGTAACATTTACCGATAATCAATGTGGGCAAGTTGTCTCTGCGCAAGTAGAGTTCCCCCCATATATATATACTCAAGTTTTGGATACGACCATTTGCTCTAATTCGGAAGTCACATTGTATGCTCAACAAAATGCTACTGCAGAGAATTTTACTTGGAGCACAGGAGAAACTGGTCCAGAAATCACAGTCGATACGCCTGGAGATTACATTGTATCTATTTCTAATTACTGTTATACTTTTTATGACACTGCAACAGTTCTTAACAAACTATGTGATATTATTGTCCCAAACATTATCTCCTTATCTTCAAATAATGGAAACAACTTGTTTTTTGTTGAGTATGATGGAATCGCTGAGTTTGAATGTGTTATTTTAAATAGATGGGGTAATGTTATATACACTTTTACTGACCCTGCAGGAAGTTGGGATGGGAAATCTGAAAATGGAACATTAGTAAGTGAAGGAACTTATTTCTACAGAATCAATGCAAAGTTTGAAGGGGGAGAAGAAGTAAAGAAACATGGGTTTGTATATGTAAACCCTTAGTGTTTGATAAAAATATTTTTAGGCTCTGTGAAAAACCTCAAGGCCTCCCAACCACCTTCTCTACCAACACCTGATGATTTAACACCTCCAAATGGGGTCCTTAAATCTCTAATTAACCACGCATTTATCCAGATAATACCTGCATGAACAGTATCTGCCACTCTATGAGCTCTTTTTAAATCATTTGACCAAATTGTTGTTGCCAAACCGTACTCTGTTGAGTTTGCAATTTGAATCGCTTCTTCTTCGGTTTCAAATGGCATAATAGTTACCACAGGTCCAAATATTTCTTCTTGGTTGGTTTTACAATTATAGGGCAAACCCTCTATAACCGTTGGCTCAATATAAAAACCGTTGTCATATGGAGCAGACATTTTAATTTGATTACCTCCAAAAATAACCTCTCCTCCTTCTTTTTTGGCTAATTCTATACAGGAAAGTACTTTTTGCATGTGTCCTTTAGAAACAACTGCCCCCATTCTTGATTCAGGGTCTGTAGGAAAAGAGACCTTATGTCTTTTTAACTTTTCAATAAAAGCCAATTTGAATTTTTGATAAATTGATTTTTCTATTAAAATTCTAGATCCACACAAACATATTTGCCCTTGATTGGCAAAAGATGACCGAACCGTTGTCTTTAACATTTCATCAAAATCACAATCAGCAAAAATTATATTTGGATTTTTCCCCCCTAACTCTAAAGACAGTTTTTTGAACATTGGAGCTGCTGTTTTAGCAATATAAGCACCTGTTTGGGTTCCGCCTGTAAATGATATCGCTTTAATTTTTGGATGCTTTACAATGGCATCTCCTGATTTTGTGCCGAGTCCATGAACTATATTAAGAACTCCAGCAGGAACACCTGCTTCCTCAAGAACAGTGGACAACAAATATGCTGTATAAGGAGTAACCTCAGATGGTTTTGCAATAACACAATTTCCTGCCGCTAAAGCTGGTGCAATTTTCCATGAAAACAAATATAGCGGTAGATTCCAAGGTGAAATACACCCCACAATACCAATGGGTTTTCTGGTTGTATAATTAATCCCAACGCCTTCCATGTAGTGCGACTCTGAACTGAAGTGAAGAATCGAAGTTGCAAAAAACCTAAAATTTGAAATTGCCCTTGGAATATCTACATTTCGAGCTAAAGAAAGAGGCTTCCCATTATCTTTTGATTCGGCAGTAATAAATTCCTCTAATCTAGACTCTATTTTATCAGCTACATTCATTAAAATCGCACTTCTTTTTTCAATTCCCATGGAAGACCATAAAGGAAATGCTTCTTGAGATGCTAAAACTGCCTTTTCAATATCTTCAGAGGAAGAATTGGGAATTAATGAATATACCTCACCGGTTGCAGGATCAACATTGTCTATGTATTCATTATTGTGAGGCTCACAATGTTTGCCAGCAATATAGTTTGATATTTTTTTCATTTTAAATAAATTAAAGCTCTAGTAATTTCCCCTCCTGAACACCCAAAACTCTAGCCGGAAATTCTTTTACCATAGACAAATCATGTGTTGCCATTAAAACAGCTGTGCCATTCTCTTTTGATACACTTTTAAGCAAAGTCATTATTTCTTTACTTGTTTCCGGATCTAAATTCCCAGTTGGCTCATCAGCTAAAATTAAGTCAGGATTATTAAGAAGCGAACGAGCAATGGCAACTCTTTGCTGCTCTCCTCCAGATAATAGGAATGGCATTGACTTTGCTTTTTCCTCTAATCCAACTAAGCGAAGTACTTCTAGGGCTCTTTCTTTGTTTTTAGATTTTTTTTTGTTTCCTGTAGCTTTAAGAACAAATATGAGATTTTCCAAAACACTTCGATCCATTAAGAGCTGAAAATCCTGAAAAACAATCCCTATTTTTCTTCGCAATAACGGAATCTGTTTTCTTTTTAGCGTTTTTAAATCAAACCCAACTACTTTTCCGCTTCCATTTGATAATTTTAATTCACCATAAAGCGTTTTCAAAATACTGCTTTTTCCTGATCCGGTTTTGCCAATTAAATATACAAATTCAGCATTTTTTATAACTAATGAAACATCGCTTAAAACAACGTTATTCTGAGATTGATTGATTGTTACATCATCTAACTTAATTACCGAAGACTCCACTTTTTTTTGACAAATATTATAAAAATAACCCCCTTAAACCACTATTGTTCTAATATATCTTAACAGATACGCGTGAAAAACTTTTAAACACATTAAATATAGCGGTCTCATACTTTGATAAATTTACTGAATTGAATCAATTTAAATGAAAAAATTATTTCTTTTTCTTACTTTTTCTGTTGTTTCTTTAAGCGGAATTTGTCAAGCATCTAACAAACATCAATCAGAGTATGCTGATTTTTATCGTGCTGAAGATCTTTTTGATAAGAAACAATATAGCAATGCTATAGATGAATTCTCATCTTTTCTTGAGGCAAACAAAAATAGCGAGGACCCCATCTACATTAAAGCCAGATACTATCATGGAATCTGTGCACTCAAGCTATATAATAACAATGCGATAGATGTACTAGAAGAATTTATTCATGACTATCCTGAAAATGTTTTTGTAAATGAAATTTATTTAAAAATTGCCAATTCGTATTTCAAGAAAAAATCTTTTAAAAACTCTATAAAATATTACGCTTTAGTTGATGATCGGGCTCTTGACACAAAAAAAAGAAGTGAGTTTTATTTTAAAATGGGGTATTCTAATTTTGAAAAAGGCGATAGAAAAAAAGCAAAATATGCATTTGAAAAAATAAAAGATGATTCCGCAAGTTATTCAAACCCTGCATTGTATTACTATTCTCACATATGCTACAGCGATT
>NZQU01000036.1 GCA_002696025.1 Crocinitomicaceae bacterium | reverse complement strand
TTTTGGTCCTAGTTATTCTTGGTTTGATTGTGCAACTGATTCTGTTCTATCAGTTACTAGTTATCCGGCTTACACTCCACCTATTGGAGGCTTATATGGTGTAGTTGTCTCAAATGTAGGGTGCATAGACACCTCTAATTGTTTAGCTTTTTCTGCTGCATCAACTTTTAACGATTTATATAGTGGTGAGTTTTCTTTATATCCAAACCCTGCAGGTGATTTTGTGTCAATTGACTTGACAAACAATTATTCCGAGGTAAGATTAGAAATATTTGATTATAGTGGTAAATTGGTGCAAAATGAAAACTATTTGAATACTCAATCGATTGAAGTTAAACTTAAAATCAACAAAGGGTTATATTTGTTTAAGGTATTTGCAGACAATAAAAATCAATATTTTAGAGTAATAAAAAAATAATTTTTACTATGTTTTGCCTCTATAAGGCTTAGTCCAAGTTGGGATTTATTTTTTTCCTATTTGTATGTTGATTTGCTCAAATTGATCATCAAGATTTTCTCCAATAACCATGCTGGAGCAGCTAATTTCAATTGTTACGTCATCTGAATTTTTAAACTCCCAAGATTCATTTCCAATACGTTTAAATCGTGCATCAAAGTGATTGAAAATTTCTGACATAAATTGTTTTAGTTTAATTCTATTTTCTGATAAACCACCATATATTATAGCCTCTATATTTTTGACTTTGTCGTCTTCCATTTGAAGTCCAATTACAACTTGATTGTCCTCCCAATCGCTTCCATATTTCCTTCTTAGAATTTGGTGGTTTTCTATTGGTTTATCATCTAAAACAAAACCGTTTAATTTTTTGCTTTTAATATCTTCTATTGATTCTCCAAGTTCTATGCCGGCAATTAATCCATTTTTTTGAAGCAAAATAGATTTTATTTCGACAAAATCCATTTCGGAAGAGCCACCACATGAAGCAAGTAGAAAAATTAATGAAAAGAATATAAAGAGTTTGTTTACAAATAAGTTCATTGCAGTTTTATTTTAAAACAAATTTAAAAAAGATTACTCTTCCTTTCTTAAAAAACCGGTGCACTCATCAGAAATAAGCCAATTGTTTCCGTTTTTAGATAATCCAAGTGTGCTATAGCAACTTGTTCCCGTATTTTGTTCAATTACATTTATTACGGATCCATTTACTTTAGTAACCAGTCTAACATGACCGTAAGGAGGTGCGATGTTTTGAAAAACCAAAATATCTCCTTCTTTGGGTTTTTCTGTATGGCCATTTTTATATTGAATTAAATTTCTTTCTGTATTAATTGCTCCATGTGCAAGATTATTTCTAAAGTAATCAGAGGCATTTCCCCAACGACTCATTTCATGCTTATAATAATCTTTGTAATACCGTCTTATATATTCAACACACTGCCATTTAAACCCATAAGAATAGCCATCTGAACTCATATGTCTTCCCGATCCACAGGAATTAAAACCATCATTGTAATATGCAGTAATTCCATTATGTGATCCAATAGAGTCCCCACATTTTATTTGATTAGATTTAACTGTGATTTTATTATTTGGCGGCTTATTAGTTGGATTTTTTGCATTTACATACAAATAGATGCTAAGACAAATTAATAATAACGTAATAATTGTTTTTTTCATGGAGTATCTTGTGAAGATACAACCGATATCTTAGAAAGAGTTACAATATTTAAAGTCGGCAGGTTAAAATTATTTTATGTATTTTCATTTTAAACATATTTATAAATGGAGAATTCGCAAAACCAAAAACAATATTGGAAAGAAAACATAAGACTGCTATTTATACTTTTAAGCATATGGTTTTTGGTTTCTTTTGGTGCAGGAATTCTTTGGGTTGAAGAATTGAATGCAATTCGTTTGGGTGGTTTTAAGCTTGGCTTTTGGTTTGCACAGCAAGGATCTATTTATGTGTTTGTGATATTGATTTTTATATATGTAAAACTCATGAATAAGCTCGATAAAAAGTATGGTTATGATGATTAAACGCCACACATTATGGATGTAAGAATATGGACTTATTTGCTTGTTGGGATTACCTTTGCCCTATACATAGGAATTGCAATTTGGTCTAGAGCAGGTTCTACCAAGGATTTTTATGTTGCTGGTGGTGGTGTTTCTCCTCTTGCCAATGGAATGGCTACAGCGGCAGATTGGATGTCAGCAGCATCATTTATTTCAATGGCGGGGGTGATTTCTTTTTCGGGTTATGATGGTTCTGTTTATTTAATGGGATGGACTGGTGGCTATGTGCTATTGGCACTACTTTTAGCCCCTTATCTTAGAAAGTTTGGAAAGTTTACTGTTCCTGATTTTATAGGAGATAGGTATTATTCAAATACGGCTAGAACAGTCGCGATTCTTTGTGCATTAATTGTTTCATTTACATATGTGGCAGGTCAAATGCGTGGTGTGGGAATTGTTTTTTCAAGATTTTTAGAAGTAGAAATTGAAACAGGAGTTGTAATCGGAATGATTGTGGTTCTTTTTTATGCTGTTTTGGGTGGTATGAAAGGGATTACCTACACACAAGTTGCTCAGTATTGCATTTTGATATTTGCCTTTATGGTGCCGGTTATATTTTTATCTATTCAAGCCACAGGCAGCCCAATTCCTCAGATTGGAATGGGCAGTTCGGGGTCAGATGGGGTTTATCTTTTGGATAAACTTGATGGTTTATCTCGAGAATTGGGTTTTTCTGAATACACCAGTGGAAGTAAATCAACTCTTGACGTGTTTTTTATTACTGCAGCATTAATGGTTGGCACCGCCGGACTTCCGCATGTAATTGTTCGTTTTTTTACTGTACCAAAAGTAAAAGATGCTAGAAAATCTGCAGGATATGCCCTTTTATTTATTGCAATTTTATATACTACTGCTCCAGCGATTTCTGTTTTCTCAAGAATAAATTTAATTGAAACAGTTAGTGAAAAACCCTATAAAAGTATGCCTGAATGGTTTTCAAATTGGGAAAAAACAGGCCTTCTGTCTTTTGATGACAAAAATAAAGATGGAAAAATTCAATATCTAGCCGATGTTAAAAAGAACGAGCTAAATGTGGATAAAGACATCATGGTTTTAGCAAATCCAGAAATTGCAAGCTTACCCAATTGGGTCATTGCCCTTGTAGCTGCTGGGGGTCTTGCCGCTGCACTTTCAACTGCTGCAGGATTGCTTTTGGTTATTTCAACTTCTGTTGCTCATGATTTTGTTAAAAAGCAACTTAAACCAAATATTTCTGAAAAGGGAGAACTTTTAACAGCAAGAATTTCAGCCATTTTTGCAGTTGTTGTTGCCGGATATTTTGGGATCAATCCACCTGGATTTGTAGCCGCAACTGTTGCCTTGGCTTTTGGCTTGGCTGCGGCTTCTTTTTTTCCCGCGATTTTTCTTGGTATATTTTATAAAAAAATGAATAAACAAGGAGCTATAAGCGGAATGGTTATTGGTATTTTATTAATGCTTTTTTACATGATGAAATTTAAATTAGGGACTTTTGATGAGCAAATTCCCGATCAATCTGAATGGTGGTTTGGAATTTCGCCAGAAGGATTTGGAACGGTTGCTATGATTGTTAACTTTATTGTTTCTATTGTAATTTGTCGTTTCACTCAAGAACCACCTAAAGAGGTTCAAAATTTGGTTGAAAATATTAGAGTTCCATCTGGTGTGAAAGAAGCACATGTTCATTAAATAACTTTTATGAAAGATAAAAAAGAGATTGTTGAAAATTGGTTACCAAGATATACTGGAGTTGAAGTTTCAAGTGTAGGCGAATATATTTTACTCACTAATTTTCAAAATTATGTAAATGAATTTGCAAGAATAAATAATTGTTCCGTCGACGGAGAAGATAAAGCAATGCCTAGTGCTACATCTGATGGTATTACAATTATAAATTTTACAATGGGTAGCGCTAATGCTGCTACAATTATGGATTTATTGACTGCTTGTTCACCTAAAGCGGTTATTTTTTTAGGTAAATGTGGTGGCTTAAAAAAGAAAAATAATTTAGGTGATTTAATATTGCCAATAGCTGCGATTAGGGGAGAAGGAACGTCAGATGACTATTTACTTCCAGAGGTCCCTGCGCTTCCCTCATTTGCCCTTCAAAAAGCAATTTCAACTACGATCAGAAATCACCAAAGAGACTATTGGACAGGAACTGTGTTTACAACCAATAGAAGAGTTTGGGAGCATGATGAAACCTTCAAGGACTATTTAAGGGAAACCAGATGTATGGGAATCGATATGGAAACGGCCACTCTTTTCACTGTTGGATTTGCAAATCACATTCCTTGTGGAGCTCTTTTGCTTGTTTCGGACCAACCAATGATTCCAGAAGGGGTTAAAACAGAAGAAAGTGATAAAAAGGTAACTCAAGAATATGTAAGGGATCATATTCAAATTGGCATTGATGCTTTAATGGAGTTGAAAAATCAAGGCCTTACCGTTAAACATTTAAGATTTGATTAGTAAAAATATAAACCCATGATATTTGATCACATTTCCATAAATGATTTGTCTTTAATTATTTTTTCATTAATCATTATTTGCTCTTATTTTTTTGACTTAATAAGCAAAAGAACAGGCATTCCATCGGTTCTTATATTAATCACTCTAGGCATAATAATTAGTCAGGCATTCTCATTTTTTTTATTACCAAAACCGTCCTTAGAAATCATTCAGAATGCAGTTGGAATTCTTGGTGGCGCAGGAGTAATATTAATTGTTTTGGAGGCAGCAATTGACTTAAGATTAAGGAAAGAAAGTACAGGTTTAATTTTAAAAGCGTTCTTAATGGCTTTATTAGGCTTGACTTTTACGTCATTAGCCGGTGCTTTTGTCTTGTCAAAATTCACAGGAGTTGAAACAAGCATAGCACTTCTTTATACCATACCACTTTCTATTCTCAGTTCTGCAATAATATTGCCCAGCATTGGTCTTTTAGAGAAAGAGAAAAAAGATTTCATGGTGTATGAAAGTTCATTTTCCGACATTTTAGGGATTATTTCTTTTCATTTAATTATTGGATTTCATGAGCCTGGTGGATCAGAAGGAATGTTAAGTGAAGTGGGCATAAATTTACTTTTGGTTATTTTATTATCCATAATTATTAGCTATGTTTTGATTTATTTTTTCCAAAAAATCAAAGAAGGAGCAAAACTGTTTTTTTTATTGTCGATTTTGGCTTTGTTATATGGAATCGGAAAAGTTTTGCATTTTGAAAGTTTGATTTTGATTTTGTTTTTCGGAGTTGTTTTAAACAATCACACCTTGTTTTTTAAAGGTAAACTCAAAAATATTATTGATGAACAAAGAGTCGAGTCATTAATAGATAATTTTAAAATTTTAATAGGAGAAACTGCATTTGTAATCCGAACATTTTTCTTTGTTCTTTTTGGATTTTCTATTGTGATGGCAAAATTATTTGACTTTGAAGTTTTGTATATTGGACTCTCTTTAGTGGGGGTTATATTTATTGTAAGAGCTGTTTTTTTATTGATTTTTACTGGAAGGAATATTTCTCCCTTGATTTATCTTGCTCCACGGGGGCTTATCACGGTCCTTTTGTTTATGAAAGTTCAGTCTGAAAACATAGAAACAGGAGCTGATCTTTCAAATATTGACGGTGTTCTACTTTTTGTAATTCTATTTTCCTGCTTGATTATGATGTATGGCTTAATTATAAATAAAAAGAAGGAGAAGCAAAAAGAATTTTCAAATCCTCAAATTGAAAATCCAGAACAAGAATTAAGTAATCAAATTTAGTCTGGGTTGTTTTTAAAATAGCTCATAAATTTAGCCCCATTTTTAGCATAATTAGGGTCAGTGGTTGGTTTTTTTGGACTTCCTGTATTGTGAATATGAAATGCATCTTTAAAACGCTTTTGCCTCAAAACATCACCATATTCGTCATTTATCCATTTTACTCCCCAATAAGTTGCTCGTTCTTCATGAAGTTCGTTTAAAGAAATATTAAGTTGAATGCATTTATATCCCATCAATTGAAAGGGCCCCCAAGAACTAGCAAGATTTTTTAAATCATCATCTGTTTTGTTTTTTAAGTGTTTATTTAAAACAAAATGATAGTTTTTCTTTTCGCCGCTTTGCACTTTCTTTAGTTCTTCGAATACATGTTCTTCATATTTTACAGGAATAATTTTTCTTCCAGAAGATTCTAAAACGATCAGCGCTTTTAAATAGTTACTTGGTAAGTCAAAAGCCAATGCAAGACTATCTACTTCCTTACCATAGTTTATATTGGTTTGTTCAAGTTTCATTTGGTCTGAGTCACAAGACACCAATGTAACAGCAAGTAAAAAAGCGGTATAATAAAAAAACCTGTTTAGATTCATTATTTGTTATTATAAAAATTATTTATTGAATATTCTATATGTTTAACAACAGTTTTGGCATTTTGTTTTGTAAAACATAGAGGGGGTTTTGATTTTAAAACACTATCATGAGGGCCATCAGTACTTATTAGGATATGATTCTCTCTAAGTTCATTTTTAATATGTTGTGCAAGAAGTGTATTCGCTTTGTTTTTTTCATCTATTAGCTCAATTCCCAAAAATAACCCAGAACCTCTAACATCACCAATGCAATTAAATTTATTTTTTAAATCTAAAAGAAGTCCTTTGTAATAATCGCCGACTTTCTTCGCATTTTCTTGTAATTTTTCTTCTTCTATTACTTTTAAAACAGATAGGCCAATTGCACATGAAACAGGATTGCCACCAAAAGAGCTAAAAAACTCTACACCTCTTTCAAATGATTTTGAAATTTCATTTGTTGTAACAACAGCTCCTAAAGGGTGTCCATTCCCCATTGGTTTCCCAAGAATCACAATGTCAGGGACTACATCATGCGCCTCAAAACCCCAAAAGAAATCTCCAAGTCTTCCAAACCCAGTTTGAACCTCATCGCTGATGCAAATGCCTCCATTTTTTCTAATAAAAGGGTATAACTTTTTTAAATACCCCGGAGCCAAGGGAATTTGTCCACCACACCCAACAATTGGTTCACTAATAAAAGCAGCTACTTGTTTTTTATTGAGATTGTAAATGGCGTCTTCGGCATATTTTTCCCCTGCAAGTTTATCATTTAAATCAAAGCGGCCATTGTATGTTTTGGGCATTTCAGTCTTAAAAATAAAACTCTTTTGCCCATCACCTTTTGGGTTGTTAAACTTATAATCGCTAATATCTATTCCTGTCTGTGTATTGCCATGATAACCATGTTCCATAACCATTAAGTCTTTAAGTCCAGTGTGTTTTTTAGCCATTCTAATAGCTAAATCACTAGCAGCACTGCCAGAGTTAACAAAAAACACTTTATTTAATGCGGCAGGAAATTTTTCTAATAGTTTTTCAGAATATTCAGAGAGTTGATCATACAGATACCGGGTATTTGTATTCAGTTTTTCCATTTGTTTTTGGCCTGCCTCAACTACAACTGGATGAGAGTGTCCAACATGTGGGATGTTGTTATATGCATCTAAAAAACAAGAGCCATTTTTATCAAACATATATTGAAATGCACCCCTATCCATATAAATAGGGTCTTTGTAGCTAAGTGATAATACTGGGCTAATGTGCCGATTTCTTTTTGCAATAGCATCTTTTGGGTTATAAGCTATTTGTTTAAATCCAATGGCATTTCGGAATTTATTTTTAGCTAAAACAGGGCTAGTACTTAATAAGTAATAGAGCATTTTCCATGCATTATTTTCACTGATTGAAGCATATGTATTTTCTGGCGTGTTTTTTTTGGCATTTGCAGATTTACAAACACTAATACAAAGTTTTGCCGCCATTAAATAATAAATGAGGTCTACTTCTTTTTCGCTTAAAGGGATTTTCTTGTTGTATTCTTTTAATAGGAAAATTGCGGGTTCTAATGTGTTTTCTTTATCGTAACAAGCATAGGTAATGGCTGTTGAAATCTCATTAATTAGCGGGGTATATGCAAGGTCTCCAAAATCTATAATTCCAGAAACAGATCCATTTTTTATTAAAACATTCCATTCATTTGCATCATTGTGAACAATAGACTTGCGAATGTTGTTAAATTCAGGTACTACTTCTCGTTCAAAAAGCATAAAAAAATAACGCACAACATTTTGATCTTTTACAGAAGGAATGTTGTTTATATATTTCTTACTTAGGCTAAGATTTTGGATGTCCCAGTCATGCTTAATAGCGATTACATTTGGATTGAAAAACCCTTGTAATTGAAGATTAAGGTCGCCTAAAAAAGCACCTAATGATTTGTATAAATCATCATTTGATTCAACATCTCCCCAAAATGACCCTTTTAAAAAAGTTAATATTCTACAGATGATTTGCTTTTCTTCGTGAAAAAGAACTTTAATATATGAGCCATCATTAAAAGAAATGGGTGTTGGTATTTTTTCATTTCCTTGTTTCTTTAGAAAAAGAAGAGTCTCGGTTTCACCTAATAATTGAGAATAAAGAACTTCGGAATATCTGTAGGTTTTAAAAACAAAGTCACCATTTTTGCCTTTAACATGAAAGTTTTCATTTTCATAACCATTTAATTTCTTGATTTTTAATGGGGTGATATTACTTACACTTTTTATGAGGGAAATCATTCGTTTTGATTGTGAAATAGAATAAAAAATTAGGATTGATGAATCCCTCTCATTACCCAAAAAGTGAGCTGAGTGAATAATATTTTTGAATTGGCCAGCCTATCGATGCTATTGTATGCTTTGTTAAAGTGATTCATGAACAACTCTATATTATTTCCGCTGATAAACCTTGCGAAATTATTTAAAAATTCCCGTTCTTTCTCAGAAACCTTCAGCGATTCACCTTCTTGATAATTAAACAGAAGACTTTGTCTAAACATATGTAAAGAATATTTTATAAAAAGCTTATGACTTTCCTTTGAAAGGTTGGCCATTTGACTTGCCCAGTCTAGCATATTTAATACATCTTTTTTATAACATACCCTCATAAGTAAAACAAAATAATCAAAGTAGTTATCGGAACCTGTATCCAATTGATTTCTAATTGAAAGAAAAAGATTTCCTTCAGAAAAAGAAGCATTTGTGCTTGCTTCTTCATCACTCATATTAAATTCAGAAGAAAGATAAGAAGACAGCTCATTATGTTCAATTCTTGGAATATTAAAAACATGAGTTCTAGATAATATAGTTGGTAGAATTGTATCTAGAGAAGAACTAATCAAGATAAAGAGGGTTTTTTCTTGTGGTTCTTCTAGGATCTTTAGCAGTTTATTAGAACAATCCATATTCATTTGTTCAATTTGCCACATAAGCATTACTTTATACCCACCTTCAAATGACTTTAAGTTTAGTTTGTTAATGATTTCTTTGCTTTCATGAACACTAATTATTGGCTTTCGTTCTTTGGTGTCAATTTTTTGTATCCAGGAATATAAATCAAAGTAAGGGTTTTCTTTAATGCTCTCTCTCCATGGTTCAAGATGAGTGTTTGATACATGACTAATACCCTGAACC
>NZQU01000035.1 GCA_002696025.1 Crocinitomicaceae bacterium | reverse complement strand
TGGATTTTAATATGTACTGCTGCTTTTATAGTTAAAAAGGAGCATGAGTTTTATATATTAGCTGCTTTTGTAGGTTTGGTTATGGGAGGTGTTCAGGCAATTGCTCGTTCAACTTATTCAAGGTTTCTTCCTGAAACAACTGATCACGCCAGTTATTTTTCCTTTTATGATGTTTCAGAGAAAATAGGAATTGTGTTTGGTACAGCATTTTTTGCACTTGCTGAATATCTTTTTGATGATATTAAATATTCAGTTATTTCTGTTGCTTTATTCTTTGTTATAGGTTTAATTCTTCTTTACAGAGTTCCTGATAAAGAGATTCAAATTGAAGGCAAAGAGTTTTTAGTTTAGAATGGGAATCCTAATCCAAAGTGAATAGAAGGTCTAAATGGCTTTGACATTTTATTTTTGGCTTCTTCAATAGAATTTACATTACTTAAAAATGATACTCCTTCATTGTAATAATTATCTCTTGATTGGAAAATCCATCTTGATTGATCGGGCAGTGCAGGATTGTAAAATGGAACTCCAATATCAAATCGAATAACAAAGAAATCAAGATCAAGTCTTATTCCAGTCCCCAAGGCAACTGCTATTTGCTTATACCAATTTTTAGAAAACTCACCTCCAGGTCTGTTTTCGTCATACTTATTTGTCCATATATTTCCTGCATCTGCAAATAATGTTGTTTGGAACAAACTATTTAATTTCAAACGATATTCTACAGAAGTTCCAATATGAACATCTCCTATTTGTGTAGCTGTTGCATTTTCATCAAGATAATACTTGTAAGCTCCGGGTCCAAGAGATCTTGCATTCCATCCTCTATTATCATTTGATCCACCAGCAAAAAAACTATAATCATATGGCAGAGATGTTGACGAATTTCCATATGGTACACCAAAGCCAATCTGAACCCTACTGTGAATCGAGTTTTTTGGATTTATTTTGTGACTATGAATAAAATTATTATTGATTTTAAAAAACTGAGAATAACCAATGCCAAATACCGTTTTTTGCCCCGAAACAGGATCTATCATTTGGTTTTTTCTTAACATCCATAGGGTGTTTCCAGCAAAATCAATATCACTGCTAAAATAGATGGCGTCATGTATTTTTCTGTCAATTTCATCTTTATTTTGATTGTTCATTTCATAACCAAATCTTATGTCCTCCCAAATTAATTGGTTTGAATAAGTATTGCTAAGGAATGGATCGTTAAGGGAGTAGATTGTTAATGCAAAGCTATCCGCAAGGTTAAAGTTTACAAACTTAATAGATGATAACAATGGTAAGCCGAAGCTGAAAATTTGATACTTACTTTCGATGAATTCCCATTCATAATTTATTTGAAAAATTTGACGATCAAACTCATCTCTTTTTTGAATATTAAAAGCGAAATCAATAATTGTTTTTGGCTTTTGTCTTTTAGATAGCATAGTGGCAGGTGAAGGAAACAAGCCAGGTATTTCAAGGGTTAAACTTGGTCCAAACTCAAAAGTATTTAGGGTTCTAATCCTTCTATTTAAAACACTATCAAATACAGCCGGTTGAGCTTCAAAACCTCCTCCAAAAGACAAAGTCATTTTTTCGGCACTTCTAAAAATGTTTTTATTGGAATAATTAACTGATGCTGCAACTCCAAGTAGACCATTTGAATGTTTCAATCTTGGCTCAAAACTAAAACTTTGTTTTTTTGCAGGTTTTAAATAATAATTTACAATCAAAGAATCGTTATTTGAATTTCTAGACAAAACAGGCTTTATATTGTTAAATACACCTAGCTGTATCAATGACCTATATGATCTTTCAACATAATATTCTTTATATACATTTGTTTCTTCAAGGTAGTTTTGAAGCTCTAATATTTCTGGTTTAACACTTGGTTTTGTTCCATTATACTTGATGTAAACCTTTCTTTTTGGATCTAGTTCTTGCTTGCTTAAATTTTCTTGTTTTCTTTTTTTCGAATCGAATGGTAATTTCGCATATCTAATAATTTCACCTGTATTTATGAATTGAGATTCATCACTGTTATTTATGGATATATTTTTTTTATCGACATAGCTTCTAAATTCTTCTTTCAAATGGTTGGTATCACACAAATTAAAAATGACTTTACTTATAGGGTAGATTTTATATTCTTTTTTAATTTCAATTTCATTAACTTTTTCTACATATTGGCTTTTAACATTTATTTCTAGCCTGACGCTTTTATTAACTTCACTTGTATCAACCAAATATGATATGTTTGATGCCGAATACCCAAAATATCCAGAGTCTCTTAGTTTTTTTGCAATTAATGACCTTAATTCATCTAGATAAAAAATGTTGAAAGGCTTATATAAAATCGGGTGCTCTTTATTTTTTTTATTAATGGATTTAATATATTGATCAACATTGGCTTTAATGTTTCTGTTGTTACATTTTACATGAAAACTATCAATTAAAAAGACTTTTCCAGTATTAACATAGTAATGGACTATAGCTTCTTTTTTGTAGGTGACTTTTGAACTACAATTGGCATCATAATATCCTTTTTTTCTGAGAAAAATCTCAAATTGGTCCATCGTCTTATTCATATATGAACTATCAAATATTACAGGGTGCTCGCCTAGGCTATATTTTAGCCATTCTCCAAAGAAAGATCTAGGTTCTATAGTATCTTTTAGAGGAATGATTTTTTCTGTGTAATATTCTTGTCCTTTACGTCTTGCTTTGTCAATTCTCTTTTTGTTGATTCTTTCTTGCCTTGTTCTTCGAGTTTGGTTAATGGATGATATTTTTTGATTTTTAATTAATCTTTTTTTTGCAACTTTAGAGGAGTCTATTTGGTTGTATGCCCATAAATTAAAACGAAGGCCTAAGGTTCTGAAGTTTTCCTTTTGTTTGACTATGTTATTCAAGTCTTCTGAAAGGCTTTTATCTCCGCTAATGATTATTTTATTTTTTTTTAAAAGGTATTTACCCTCCGGAACAAACTTAGACGGGTGACAGGCGCATAGTAACAATACACTAAAAAAATAAAAATACGTATGTTTACGTGTTGTCAATGATTAATTTTAAACAAAAATATAAATAAAAGTCTGAGTGGAATACGCATCAAAGAATATATTAAAATGGCTTAGGTCTCTTCAATATTTAAAAATTAGAAATAAGGAACAATGTTTTTTGATTGAAGGAGAAAAATTAATAAATGAGGCGATTCAATTTCACCCAAAAAAAATCAGATTTCTATTTTATTTAGATACATATAACTATCCAAATATGGCTCATGAAGCTTTTAAGGTTTATAAACTTAAGAAAGCTGATTTGTCTAAAATATCTAGCATGAAAAACCCTTCAAAATGCTTTGCTGTTCTTGATTTCATTTGTTTTCCTAAAAAAGGAAACGAAGGATTGGCTTTGGCTTGTGATAATATTCAAGACCCTGGTAATTTTGGAACCATGATTCGAACAGCTGATTGGTTTAATATTGATACAATTTTTGCTTCAAAAAATACTGTAGATAAATATAATTCTAAGGTCATTCAATCAACTATGGGTTCAATTTTTAGGGTAAATGTTGAATATGTCGATTTAAAAGAAACGTTTAAAGAAACAAACAGAAAGATTATAGGAACCACTTTAAATGGTAAAGAATTGACCAAACAGACGGTTTTTGATGCAGATTCTATAATTTTAATGGGAAATGAAGGAAAAGGAATATCAGATGATTTACTACCATTTTTAGATGCAGAGTTTGCGATTTCTGGCAAGGGTTTTGCAGAATCTTTAAATGTTGGAGTAGCTACAGGCATATTTTTAGCTTTTTTTACGTCTAAGTAAATAAGTGATGATTAATGAATAAAAAAATGACAGATTTAGACTTTTCTTTTGAAAATAATAACAACCCTAAAAAGGGTTGTCTTTTATTGTCTGAGCCATTTATGGCAGATCAGTATTTTGAACGTTCTGTCATTCTGCTTTGTGATTATGATGCTGTTAGTTCTTTTGGTTTTGTATTGAATAACTATATAAATATCAATCTAAACAAGTTGGATGATGATTTTCCATCAATTAATACAAAAATAAGTGTTGGCGGACCTGTCGACACTAAACATTTGTATTACATTCATACTTTAGGGGAGCAAATTAGTGACAGCATTCTAATTAAAAAGGACTTATATCTTGGTGGAGATTTTGATCAATTAAAAACCATGTTAAATGATGATCCCTCATTAATTTCTAAAGTTAGATTCTTTCTTGGGTATTCAGGATGGGGGGAAGATCAGTTAGAAGCTGAATTAACAGAAAAGTCTTGGGTAGCAATCAACAATATTGAGAATAATAAATTAATGGACCTTGGGATTGAAAATTTATGGCAGTTTTGCATGAATAAACAGGGGGATCGTTTTAAAATCATGTCTAATTTTCCTGTAGACCCAAGTTTCAATTAATGATAAAATCCTAAATTTGAGAATGTTCAAATTACTTATAAAAATTTTCATTTTAATTTTTTTAAATGATTTGTTTATTTCTGCACAAGCATTTAATGAACTTAAATTAAATGAAGTTAGAATTATCGCATCTCATAATAGTTATAAAGGTTTTCCACATAAAAAAGTACTTAGATTTCTTGATAGAATCAAGGATAAATTAGGAGAGCAAAATGACCCAAAACAAATGGATTATGGGCATTTGCCATTAAAAGATCAACTAGATTCTTATGGAGTTAGGGGCTTTGAATTGGATATTTATCATGATCCATATGGAAGATTGTTTAGAAAAAGAAAAATCAATGCTTTTATTTTTGGCCTTAGACAGAGAGTTAAAGATCCAAAAATCAAAACTCCAGGATTTAAACTCATTCATATTCCTGATGTGGATTACGAAACCAATTATATCTTATTTAAAGATGCATTATTGGAAATTAAACAATGGAGTAAGAGTAATCCCAAGCACTTTCCTATATATATAAATATTGAGGCTAAATCTTATACCCTTAGATCTGAGTCTAAATTTTTAAAGTTTTTAGGTTTTTCTAAAACAATTCCATTTAGTGATGAAGTTTATAATCAACTTGATCACGAAATATCAACTGTTTTTAATAATTCTGACTTATTAACTCCTTCTATGTTAAAAGATACATTTACTAATATCAAAACTAGATTACATAAAAATGGTTGGCCTACTATTAATTCTTGTCTTGGTAAGGTTGTTTTTATATTAGAAGGAGAAAATTCTGCTATTTATAGAATTGACATAGAGAATGGAATAGATAGACCTATGTTTGTTTTTGGTTCACCTAATGACAATAGCACTGCATTTTTGTTAAGAAATTATTCAATGGGTCATGAGAAAGAGATGGCAGAACTTTCTAAACATTACATCATAAGAACTAGGTCTGATGCAGGTACACTTGAAGCAAGAGATAATAATTACAATAGATTTAAATCTTGTTTAAAAAGTAAAGCTCAAATCATTTCAACAGATTACTACATGCCAGATTCTAGGTTTGGAAATTTTTGCATTAAATTTCCAAACAATAATAATCAAAGTCCATATATTTTAAAAAATGAGTGAAACGCTCTTTTCATATTTATCAATTAAAAAACTTGAATCGTCCCTGTATAAGGATAAAGGCTCAAAATTTATTGGTTTTGTATTTCCTTGTTCAAATACTGATGAATTTAAGTTAGAACTACAAAAAATCAAAAAAGAATACCATTCAGCAAGGCATTTTTGCTATGCCTTTAGTTTTGGTCTTGATGTTCCATCATATAGGTATTCTGATGACGGAGAACCATCTAATAGTGCTGGAGCTCCTATTTATGGTCAAATAAAATCTTTTAAATTATCTAATGTAGGTATTGTTGTTGTGCGGTATTTTGGAGGAACAAAACTAGGAGTTCCTGGTTTGATTAAAGCTTACAAGACAGCAGCAAAAATGGCCATTAATGAAGCAACTATTATTGAGATTGATCAAACCATTGATATGAGAATAACTTTTGATATTGAGTCTATTCAGCATGTAATGACTTTATTAAAGCAAAACAACATAAATATAAAAGACGCAAGTTATCAACCACCATGTTATATAAATTGTATATTGCCATTAAAAATAAAAACCAAGATCGAGAATCAATTGCAAAAACTTCATCAAATCTCATATGAAATTCTTGAGTAAAATATAAATAATGATAAAATCACTATCGCTCTTTTTTTTTATAACTATTTCAAGCTTGGTTATTTCTCAATCAAGTGCTATTTATGAGCAGAGACTTAAGAATTATGATGTTTTATCCTATGAATTCTCCATTGATTTGGATAAATATTCTGATACAATTCATGTAGAAGAAATTGTTCATATCAATATTAAAACAAAAAATACTAAGGTAATTCTAGATCTTATTAATGATAATGGTAAGGGTGGGATGGAGGTGTCTTCTGTAGAATATATGGATGGCCCTCATGAGTTTATTTCTCCATCTTCAAATTGGTCTCATAAAAATAATATTTTAACCCTCCCTTATGTTCCGAAAATAGGAAGTTTAATGTATAAAATAACTTATAAAGGTATTCCTAAAGATGGATTGGTAATTAGTAAAAATAAATTTGGTTGCCGAACATATTTTGGTGATAATTGGCCAACACGTGCACGCAATTGGTTGGCTTGTGTAGATCACCCTTTAGATAAAGCAAAGGTTTCATTTAATGTATATACAGATACTGTTAATCAGGTTATTGCAAATGGTATTCTTACCAGTGTTAAGATGCATGGTGCTGATAAAATAAAATATTCTTATGCCACATCTTATGAAATACCAACTAAGGTAATGGTGATTGGTGTTGCGAGTTTTAAAGTGGAAAATGTGGCGGATGTTGGTAACGTTTCATTAAGCTCATGGATTTACAATTGCTTTTCTTCAGAGTATGATAAAAAGTCTTTTTCTGATCTTAAAATGTCATATGAGATATTGCCATATTTTATTAATAAGTTTGGTGATTACCCATATAAAAAATTGGCAAATGTTCAGTCTACAACTCGATTTGGTGGGATGGAAAATGCAAGTTCTATTTTTTATGATGAAAATATGGTAGGTTCAGGGAAAATGGAAGCGCTTATAGCCCATGAAATTGCACATCAATGGTTTGGAAACACAGCTACAGAGCATGATTTTACCCATTTGTGGTTAAGCGAAGGTTTTGCTACTTATTTTACTGATGATTATTTAGGCGAAAAATATGGAAAGAATAGAATGGATACACGTTTAAAAAATGAAAGGAATAGAGTTATCTCTTTTTTAAAGAAAAATAAATTGCCTGTTTTGGATACCATTACAAGTGATTTAATGAATCTCTTAAATCCAAATTCCTATCAAAAAGGTGCTTGGGTTCTTCACATGCTTAGAGATAAGGTTGGGGATAGTTCTTTTTTTAGAGGAGTGAGAACTTATTACCAAACATATAAATGGAGAAATGCCAAAACAAATGATTTTAAAGTAATTATGGAAAATGAATGTGACTGTTCCTTAGATACTTTTTTTAACCAATGGTTGAAACAATCAGGTTTACCAATTATTCAGGCTACTTATGCAATTGAAAAACATCTTTACTTAACTATAAAACAACATCAGAAAGAAGATTACAACTTTCCATTAACTATTCGAGTTTATTACAAGAATGGAAAATATAATGATCATGATATTTTTGTTGATAGCAAAACAAAAGGATATGTTATTCAAGCTAAGGGAGAAGTTTTAAAAATAGAACTTGATCCAAACACAAAACTTTTGTTTGAAGAAAGGAGACTAGATTAATAGCTTATTTATATCCTATTTCTGGGGTAAGTGCAATTTTACTTTTTGCAAAATCTCCAGTTCCAAATGCAATTTCATCACCATTTTCATTATATAAAGTAGCTTCGGCAGTAAATAGATTTTTTGATTTAAACCGGACCTTTCCAATTGCCTCAATTTTACCAGAGCTAACAGGCTTTGTGATGTGAATATTGAAAGAAGTAGTAAGAACAAATGCATCTTCAACAAGAGAATTAACGGCAAAAAAACAAGCATCATCAAGCAATTTAAAATAGACTGATCCATGAATTGCTCCTAATGCATGAAAGTATTTGTCTTCAATATCTATACTAATGATAGACTTACCTTTACTAATACGCGCCTTGGTAGTCGTGTATATTTTTGTATTTACGTTGGCTTGTAAATACATGTCTTCTAATTTTGTAAAATGATTATTCATTCTCTTCTTCAATAGCTCTCTCTTCATTCGGAGGTGGGGCTTGCTCCATAAGGCTTTGCATTAAATCAGGACATTCAGTCATTGCATTCATAAATAACTTCTTTCCTTCTTCTTCATTAAGATCCTTAAGCCATTCACATCCTTTTGGCGGTTCAGCTTTATCTTTTAATTGAGGGTTCTCAATAATCATTTTTAAGCAGTCACAAAGGCTTAGCTTTTCATCTTGTTTTTTTACAGATGCGCAGCTTGTAATTCCAATAACTATTAAAAAAATAAATAATATTTTAAATATGTTTTTTTGCATGAAATAATTTTATATAAAGTTATATATTATTGTTCAATATATCATTTTTTGTTTTCAATAAATGGAGTATACATCATTATTGCATGATTTTCTACAATTATCTTTTCTTGTATGATTTTATTTTCTTTTTTTATCAATTGGAAAATTTGATTGTGCCTTGAGTACCCTCCCCATATTTGTTGTTTAATGATATGGTTTCTTTCTTCAATACTATATTGATTTTCCATTTTATCAATAGATAATAGTTCGCCATTTAAGTGAGTCTTGTCAAGCCATAACTTAATTTTAAAATGATGGTTCGTTTCATTTTTGACTTGAAGGTCTATATGGTTATAGGATAATGTGGCTCCAGCTCCAAATGGTACTTTTCTATTAACATCTGGAAAAACATCATAGCCGTGTCGATGTCTTTCTTTAATGGTGAGTGGACTATGTGCAAAGATCCAAAAAAGTAGATTCCCAAGCTGACATAAACCGCCACCAATATCTTTAGCAACCGTACCACTTTTTAAAACAAGCCCCTCGAGATATCCTTTTTTTTTGGTTGGTTTCCCAATCAATTTCCATATAGAAAAAGTTTCTCCTGGATTAATTTCAATCTGGTTTAAATGCTCAATAGCAATTCTTAAGTTTTCTCTTTTGTTCTCTTGTAAATACATATCTACATCTTTAAGAGGTCTAAGAATCATAGATTTATGTTTGAATACAGAGTTTTTATATTTCAACTTTGAGTATTCATCAAATACTTTGTTTTTTGAGAATTTTTCTTTTCCAAAATACCAATTGAGTTTTCTTTTTAGGATGTAGTATTCTTTGCCTAATTTTGAGCGCAATAAGCTTCTATGTATAGGTTTTTTAATTTCTTGCATTTTGTCTATTTATTAAAAATAAAATACCAATTATATACTTTCTTGTCAGTTGGGTAAATTTGTTGCTTATCAAATCGATATCCATTTTTTTGGAGAACTATTGATGAAGCAATGTTTTCAGGGATTACAAATCCATTTATTTTTTGAAGTCCAATTTTTTTAAACCCATATTCTGTAATTGCTTTAACAGCTTCGCTTGCGATACCTTTATTCCAATAAGAAGGTAAAAAACGGTATCCAATATCTGTTTCATTTATTTCAGATAAATATTTAAGTCCAGCAGCACCTATGAGATGCTTGTTGTTTTTAAATATGACAGCCCATCTTCCATATCCATTAATGAGATATTGATTTTGAATAATATTTGAAATTATCTTTTTGGCTTCTAAATGATTTTTTAATACTTTATCTTCTGTATATTTTTGTACTTTAGGAATGCTTCCGAAGCGATACAAATCTTTATAATCATTTATTGTAAACTCTCTAATAATTAACCGATCTGTTTCTGTAATTTGAGTCATTTATTAGTATGTTTTGTTATCTAAATTAATTAAATCATTAATGAGTTTAAAAAAGCGATCAAAAATTGTCGCATTTAATTTTAGTAAAAAGTTATCTTTGCAAGCATAATTATTGAGTTATATGGCACAAAAATTTGTTACTCGAGAGGAAGACTATTCAAAATGGTACAATGAATTAGTTCACAGGGCTGATTTAGCCGAGCATTCAGATGTTAGGGGATGTATGGTGATTAAACCTTATGGTTATGCCATTTGGGAGAAGATGAAAGCACAATTAGACACTATGTTTAAAGAAACTGGGCATTCAAATGCATATTTTCCTTTGTTTATACCAAAATCATATTTAAGTAAAGAAGCATCTCATGTTGATGGATTCGCTAAAGAATGTGCTGTTGTAACTCATTATAGATTAAAAAATGCAGAAGATGGAAGTGGGGTTGTTGTCGATCCAGACGCTAAACTTGAGGAAGAACTTATTGTTAGACCAACATCAGAAACCATCATTTGGAATTCATATAAAAATTGGATTCAGTCTTACAGAGACCTTCCTTTATTAATCAATCAATGGGCGAATGTAGTGCGTTGGGAAATGAGAACTCGTTTGTTTTTAAGAACTGCAGAGTTTTTATGGCAAGAAGGACACACAGCACATGCAAGCAAATCTGAAGCGGTAGAGGAAACAGAAAAAATACTTCATTTGTATGCAGATTTTGTTGAGTCATATATGGCAACACCTGTCCTTAAAGGTACAAAAACAGAGGCAGAGCGTTTTGCTGGTGCTGACGAAACTTATTGTATTGAAGCATTAATGCAAGATGGAAAAGCATTACAGGCAGGAACTTCTCATTTTTTAGCTCAAAACTTTGCAAAAGCATTTGATGTAAAGTTTACAGATAAAGCCGGAAAACAAGAATATGTATGGGCAACTTCATGGGGTGTTTCAACTCGATTAATGGGGGCATTAATTATGACCCACTCTGATGATCAAGGTTTGGTTTTACCTCCTAAAATTGCACCGCTTCAAGTAGTAGCTGTTCCTATTTATAAAAATGAAGAGCAATTCAATCAAATCTGTACTAAGTTTAAAGATCTTGAAGTTAAATTAAAATCGCTTGGAATCTCATTTAAACTTGATGATGATGACAATCGAAGACCAGGTTGGAAGTTTGCTGAATATGAAACTAAAGGTGTTCCTGTTAGGCTTGCAATGGGTCCAAGAGATCTTGATAATGGGAAAATAGAATTGGCCAGAAGAGATACACGTTCAAAAGAGGTTCTTGATTATGATGGAATTGATACTTACATAAAATCTTTACTTGATGAAATTCAAGCGAATTTGTACAATCGTGCATTTGAGCATAGAAAATCAAATACCCATATAATTGATTCCTATGAAGATTTCAAAAAACAGATTAAAAATGGCGGTTTTTTTCTTGCACATTGGGATGGAACAAAAGAAACGGAGTTGCTTATAAAAGAGCAAACACAAGCTACAATCAGATGTATTCCTTTAGATGATGATATTGAAACAGGAAAATGTATGGTTACTGGAAAAGAATCAAAAAGAAGAGTGGTTTTTGCAAAAGCATATTAAATGAAAAGTTCAAAAGAAGTTTGGTACGGCAATAATTTTAAGCTTGGAATATTAGGTGGAGGTCAATTGGGTCGAATGATTATTCAAGAAGCTATTAGTTTAAATGTTCATGTTTTCTGTCTTGATCCAGATCCTAATGCTCCATGTTCTCAAATTTCCAATGGCTTCACAAATGGCTCAATAACTGATTATCAGACTGTTTTTGATTTTGCTAAAGACAAAGATGTTGTTACCGTTGAAATAGAAAATGTAAATATAGAAGCCCTAGAAGAGGTTCAAAAAATGGGGGTTAAGGTTTTTCCTCAACCACATGTATTAAGAATTATTCGAGACAAAGGGATTCAAAAGGAATTTTATAAAAAACACAATCTTCCTACTTCTGATTTTTTCTTGATTGATAACAAAACTGATTTGATCTCAAATATTGTATCTTTTCCTGTTGTACAAAAATTAAGAACTGGAGGATATGATGGAAGAGGTGTACAGATTCTAAAAAATAAAGAGGATATTGAAAAAGGTTTTGATGCTCCTTCTATTCTTGAAGAGTTTATTCCATTTGACAAAGAACTAGCTATTATTGTATCAAGAAATGAATCTGGAGAAGTGAATACTTTTCCTGTTGTTGAATGTGAATTTAGTCCTGAGGCCAATCTTGTTGAGTTTTTATTTTCACCTGCTGATGTATCAGGCTTGGTTGAGGATAAAGCCAAAGAGTTGGCAGTAAATATCATAGAGTCACTTGATATGGTAGGAATTCTTGCGGTAGAGTTTTTCCTAACCAAAGATGGCTCACTTCTTATAAATGAAATAGCGCCAAGACCTCACAATAGCGGTCATCATACAATTGAGTCTAATGTTACATCTCAATTTCAACAACATTTGAGAAGTGTTTTAAATTTACCCCTTGGAGATACATCTTTGACCTCATGTGGTGCCATGTTGAATATTTTGGGAGAAAAAGACAGCAATGGTCCTGCATTATATGATGGTCTAGAATTTTTATTAGATCAACCTGGAGTTTTTGTTCATATTTATGGGAAAGAGATTGTAAAGTCTTTTAGAAAAATGGGGCACGTAACGGTTACAGCTCCAACTGTTGATGAACTTAAGAAAAAAATCGAATCAATTAAAGGAAAATTAAAAGCACACAGTGCCTAATGAATAAATACGGTTTAATAGGAAAATCATTATCTCATTCTTTTTCTAAAAGTTATTTTTCATCTTTTTTTATAGAAAATAAAATTAATGCAAGCTATGATGAATTTGAAATAGCAAATATTGATGATGTTAAATCGCTTCTTAATTCTTCAGTTAATGGATTAAATGTAACAATTCCATATAAAGAAAGTATTATTCCTTTTCTTGATGAGCTTTCAATAGAGGCTAAAGAAATAGGTGCGGTAAATACAATTAAGATTACAAATGGTAAAACCAAAGGATTCAATACCGATGCATTTGGCTTTCATCAATCGATCAAGCCATTTTTAACCAATCAACATGAAAAAGCAATTATTTTAGGAACAGGTGGTGCATCGAAAGCAGTTGCCTATACTTTAAATAATTTAGGAATTGATGTTTTTTTCGTTTCTAGAACACCAAAAGAAATGCCTAATCATTTTTTATACAATGATCTTAATAAGGAAATGATTAATGCATGTAAATTAATAGTAAATACAACACCTGTAGGAATGTATCCAAATATAAATGATTTGATACCTATTGATTATAGTTTTCTATCTGAAAATCATCTTTGTATTGATTTAATTTATAATCCTAAAGAAACCTTGTTTTTAAAAAATTCCATTAAAAATAACGCAAGTACCTTAAATGGTAATCATATGCTTATAGAACAAGCTAAAGAGAGTTGGAAAATATGGTCTAAATGAAATAATTATCAACATTAGAACGAATTTAATCACAACTTTTGCTTTGCTCATATAAATTTTACTAAATTCGAGCATTATTAATAGTAAAATAATATTATGACAGAGACAAATAAAACCGGACATCCACCAGGCTTATCATCATTGTTTTTCACAGAAATGTGGGAGCGTTTTAGTTATTATGGTATGCGAGCAATCCTTACCATATTTTTAACTGCAGAACTTGCTACGGGAGGTTTCGGTATGGATAGAAAGGAATCCCTTGCTATATATGGATTATTTACGGCATTGGTTTACTTAACTCCAATAATTGGAGGTTGGTTTGCAGATAATGTAATTGGACAAAGGAAGTCAATTTATATTGGAGGTATAACAATGGCAATTGGTCAATTTTTATTGGCTGCCAGTTCAACTACAGCAATATTTTCTGAAATGGGCACTAGATTAGATGTGTTTTATTTGGGATTGGGTGTGCTTATTTTGGGTAATGGTTTTTTCAAGCCCAATATTTCGACTATTGTAGGAGATTTGTATGACAATGATGATCCTAGAAAAGATGGTGGGTTTACTATTTTTTATATGGGAATAAATATTGGAGCTTTTTTATCTCCTTTTATTGCTGGTACACTTGGTGAAAAAGTGGGTTGGCCATATGGATATCTATCTGCTGGATTGGGAATGCTGATTGGTGTTATGTGGTTTTATTGGAGAAGACATACCCTCGGTAATCTTGGATTGCCTCCAGGAGATGCCGATAAGGGAAGGACTTCTTTGGTTTTAAAAGATTGGAAAGACATTACATTGTATTCAATTGCAAACTTTGTGATTGTTTACTTAGTAATGATTTATTGGGGTAATACCAATGATCTTGTTCATTCTATAACAGGATGGACTCTTGGAATAGGAGGAATCTTATTTTTAGCAAAATCTATTGTTGGTGGAACAAGTGGTTCTACAGAGTGGTCAAGAGTTATTGTAATATTGGTTTTGGCTTTTTTTAATATTGTATTCTGGGCTGGATTTGAACAAGCAGGTGGAACATTTAACCTATTTGCTGCTGAGAATACTGATCGACTAGTAGGCGGTTGGGAAATCCCTACTACTTGGTTTCAAAATATCAACCCAATTGCTATTGTAACATTGGCTCCATTATTTTCTATTTTATGGTTAAAACTTGATAAACGAAAGCTAAACCCCAGAACACCTATTAAATTTGCTATGGCTATGTTTATAGGAGCAGTAGCTTTCTACATTATGTCTTTGGCATTTGATTTGGCTCAAGAAGGCCAAATGGTGAGTCCTATGTGGTTGGTTGTTGTTTATGTGCTTTTGACAATTGGAGAGTTGATGCTATCACCAATTGGACTATCAATGGTAACCAAACTTTCTCCAGGTAAAATAACATCTGTTATGATGGGTATTTGGATGGCAAGTTTTGCTTTGGGTAATTACTTTGCTGCTGCACTTGAAGGAATATTAGAAACTTATGAGTTTTCTTTATATCCTTTTATAGCACTTTTAATGTTAATATCTGGTGTTTGCTTATTAGTATTGACGCCTGTACTTAACAAATTTATGAAGGGAATTCATTAATTCCTTTTCAATTTAAAATATTGTTATGCTGTCTATTCTTATAAGAAGGTCATTATTACTTTGTATTTGTTTGTTTTCTGTGGTTTATGTTCATTCTAAAACAGAAGTTGAACAAGCACCAAATGCTCATAGTGATAGTTTGTTTAAGTCTATTTCATTTGAGGATTTAGAGGGGCTTTTTTATGCTTCAGAAACACCAGATTTAAAAATTATTTTCCCGGATCATAAAGATTACAGAATATTTTTTGACGGCAATAAAACAGTTTTCACAACAAATAATGGTATAATTATTAAGGGCATAGAAAGAGGAGATCATACACTTACTATTGTTAATGAAAAAAACAATAAGGAAAGCTATAGCCGACCTTTTAAAGTTAAATCTGCTCCTCCTTTATTTACTAATGATGCAGTAGTTTTTGGATTGTTAATGCTTGTTTTGTTTTTTGTTTTCAAAACAGCTAGTAGTCAAAGGAAATTCTTTAAAAAGTTTTATGGTATTGTTCCTGCACTTTTACTTTGTTATTTTATTCCTGCCGGATTAAATTCTTTAGGTGTAATTTCATCAGAGGAATCCAATCTATACCATATTGCTTCAAGGTATTTGTTGCCTGCCAGTTTGGTTTTGTTGTGTTTAAGTATTGATTTTCCTGCAATTAAAAGATTGGGTCCAAAAGCAGTTATCATGTTTTTTGCTGCAACACTTGGTATTGTAATAGGAGGTCCTGTAGCTTTATGGATAGTCTCTTTGTTCTCGCCAGATGTTTTAAATGACGATATATGGAGAGGGTTGTCTACTGTTGCTGGATCTTGGATTGGGGGAGGAGCGAATCAAACAGCAATGAAAGAGATTTATAGCGCGAGTGATCAATTGTTTTCGGCAATGATTGTGGTTGATGTATTTGTAGCAAACTTATTTATGTCTGTTTTGCTTTTTGGAACTGGTTATAACAAAAAATTAAATCGATTTTTTAAAGCTGATGACAAAGCAATTGAAAATTTGAAAAGTAAGATGGAAAAGTTTCAAGAAAGTGTATCTAAGGTTGCTACATTTAATGATTTAATATACATGCTTGGTATTACTTTTTGTTGCGTTGGTTTGGCACATTTAATGGCGGACAATATGGGTCCATGGATATCAGAAATTTTAGATGGAATGAATGATTCAACATCAAGACTTCTTGTTTCTTTTGGAAATAAATTTTTCTGGCTAGTGGTTCTTGCTACTATTTTTGGGGTATTGCTTTCTTTTACAAAATATAGAGAATTTGAAGGTGTAGGAGCATCAAAAATGGGAAGTTTGTTCTTGTACATATTGGTTGCTACTATTGGAATGAAAATGGATATTATGGAATTGATTGCCAATTGGGGAGTTTTTAAATTTCTTTTATCAATTGGATTGATATGGATTTCGATTCATGCTTTGTTTTTATTTGTAGTAGCAAAAATCATAAAAGCTCCATTTTTCTATGTTGCTGTTGGAAGTCAGGCCAATGTTGGTGGTGCTGCTTCGGCTCCAATTGTTGCAAGTGCATTTAGTCCAGCTCTTGCTCCTGTAGGTGTTTTATTAGCTGTTTTGGGATATGCTGTTGGTACTTTTGGTGCTATTATATGCACCATTATGATGCAGGCTTTATCTGTTTAAATTATATAGCAGAAACCACAATAACAATTTCTCCTTTTAGTTCGTGGTTCTCACTAAAACTGATCAACTCATCGATATTTCCTCTAATTACCTCTTCATAAAGCTTGCTTATTTCTCTTGCAACGCAAACTTTTCTTTCCGGATCTATGAATTCCTTTAATTGATTAAGAGCTTTGTTAATCCGATGTGGTGATTCATAAAAAACAGAAGTTCTTCTTTCGTTACAAATCGCTTTTATTCTTGTTTGTCTACCTTTTTTGTGAGGTAAAAAACCTTCAAATACAAATCTTTCTGTAGGGAAACCGCTTAAAATTAATGCAGGAATAATTGCTGTTGCTCCAGGTAAACATTCAATCTTAATGTTGTTCTCGATGCATGATCTTATTAAAAGATAGCCTGGGTCAGAAATACCCGGTGTTCCTGCATCAGAGACTAAAACAGTAGATTTGTTTTGACTAATTTTTTCGATTGTTTTATCTAAAACCTTGTGTTCATTATGAGCATGAAATGACAAAAGTGGCTTGCTTATGTTTAAATGATTTAATAGACGTTTGGTTACTCTTGTATCCTCGGCTAAGATTAAATCACACTCCTCAAGTATTCTTATTGAACGAAGCGTAATATCTTCAAGGTTTCCAATAGGGGTAGGTACAATAAATAAATTAGACATAGGCTGTTTTTAATTGTTCCATTTTCTATACTCAGGATTTGAATCATCAATTATTTCATCACCTCTAAGAATTCTGTATCTTTTTCTTGCCTCATCTGAAAATAAACTTCCTGGGTAGTCAACTAATAATTTTTTATAAGTTTCTATTGCTTTTGCTTTATCAATAATATTGAATTGATACAATTCGGCAATTTTATACATTGCATTATCACCTAATATCTCTTGCGGATAATTATCAATTATTTTAATATAAAGATCTAGGGCTTTTTGAAAGTAACCTTGCTCAAACATTGCATTTCCCTTTCTTAAAAGAATTTCATCAGCAAGACCATTTCCAGGGTACACTAATGAAATGCTATCAAATAAATTAAATGCTGACTTATATTTATGTTGTTTAATTAGTAGCTCTCCATTTGCAAACCAATTCATTGCTTGATAATTGCTGTCAAGTCCAAAGTTTTCTGTAATCAAGACAGACAATTCAAGCGCATCATTGGCAATAAGTTTTGATGTAGACTCTTTTAAAATATCTAATTGAGATTGAGCATAATCAAATTCACCATTGTAATAAAATACTTGGGCATTTTTAAATTTCGCTTCCTCTCCAATTAATTAAAATTTAAAATCATTTTCAACTTGCATATATAATAAGCTGGCTTCCCATATGTCACCTTTTAAAACATGTATGTCGGCTAATTTTACTTTAATTTCAGCTCTTTGAATATCTGTTAAAGATCTGATTTTTAAGGCTTCATTTAACAGTTCAATTCCCTGTTTTGGCATATCTGCATAGTATGATTTTATATAAGCCAATTCAATAATTAATTTAAGTGTCCTTCTCCCTTTACTGTATTTAGATAAAACTTTTTCATATTCATTAATACATTCAGCGATTTCCTGTTCTGTATAATCTCTTGAACTTGTTATTTTTAAAAAATTAGTGTTTAAAATAAGTTGTTCAGCTAAATAAAAGAACTCAGTTTCTTGGTTAAGATTAATAATGTATTTAAAAGCTTTGTTGGCTATTTTGAATTGCTGATTGTCAAGGCATATTTGACCAATTCTCATTACTTCTTCACCCATTAAATTAAATCTTTTATCAAGACCAATAGCTTGAGTAAGAGCAGAGTTGTAATTTTCGCTTTGAACAAAAGTCCATATTAATAGCTCCAAATAAACTATTTTATCAGATTGCTTTTGATTTATATTTATTAACTTTTTGATTAATAATTTTAATAAATCATCTTCTTTATTTAAAAATTCAACTCTATTGATTAAAAAATCCTTAACAGATTGAATAGAGTAGGAGTCAAATGATAAAACATCAAGTAACTCATTTAACATTTTATCTTTTTCGCCTTGAATGCTATATGCTTTGGCAAAATTAAAATTAAGTTGGGCGTTTTTTTTATTTTTCTTCCTTCCCTTTTCTAGAGTTTTAATAGCCCAATCAATTTGATCTACTTCGATAAAAGCATTATACGTTTTGTTTATATTTTGCGGAGTGTTGATAGAGCTTGTATAGACATCTTCAAATATTTTATTGGCCTTATCACTGCTTTCTCTATCAATATAAAATTGAGCAAGGCTTAGTTGTAAGTTTAAATCGCCTTTATTAGATTTAACTCTTTTTATAATAAGTTTTTCAGCAGTTTTGTATTCTTCTGTTTTTATAAGGCAGTCAAGATAACGAGTGTAATATATGACTGAGTTGTTGCTTTTGTATATTTTTTTGTAGTAATAAACAGCTTTGTTAAAATCACCTTTTATATAATATTCTTGAGCCAATTGAATTTCTTCTTGAGATTGTGACCAAGAAATATTGCTTAAAAAAGCACATATTGTGATGAGGATGATTCTTTTCAATTCTCTTCTTTCTTTATTAAGCTTAATGAAAATTCGTTTAATTCTTTATGGTAACGATTGTAAGTAGTGTAAACAGCTTTTTTTGTTTTAATAAATTCATCAAATACAATTTTTATTTGTTTGCATTTATTTTGTTCATAAGCAATGTATTCATCATACTTCTCTCTTCTTCCGCTTCCATTGTTGATGTCGGTTTTAAGTTGATTTAATGTGATGCTTTCTTCTTTCACAAGTGCTTTAATTTTGCTGTGGTTTTTTCTTAGAACACCAATGGATCTCCTCATAATTTTATAGGCGTCCATTTTTTTGCCTAATTCTAAATCAATAGTGTCATTAATTAAATAGTTTTTAATTCGTATTTCAACATTTGTTGAGTTATTAGCCATTCTTGAAAGCGAATCGGGTTTAAACGAATGAATAATTGTTGATGTACTATCAAGATATTCAATCATGGTATCTATATTTTTTATTTGTTTAGACCTATTAATATCTGCACATCCAAATGATATAAATATGATTGTAAGAGAAAAGAAAAATAGTTTTTTCATTTGCTAAATATATTATGATATTTCACTGAAACCACAAAATTCGTGCAAAACTTCAGGAACAATAATTTTATTGTCTTTTTGATTGTTTTCTAAAATTGATGCAAGAATTCTTGGAAGTGCAAGGGCAGATCCATTTAATGTATGACACAAATGATTCTTCTTATCATTTCCTTTATACCTAAGCTTTAATCTATTGGATTGATATGTGTCAAATCTTGATACAGAACTAACTTCAAGCCATTTTTCCTGAGCTGCTGAGTACACTTCAAAATCATAGGTCATTGCAGAAGTAAAACCCATGTCACCACCACATAGCCTAAGAATTCTATATGGTAGCTTAAGTTTTTCAAGTAAGTTTTTTATGTGATCTACCATTTCATTTAATGCTTTTTCTGTATTATCTGGGTGCTCAATTCTAACAATTTCT
>NZQU01000034.1 GCA_002696025.1 Crocinitomicaceae bacterium | reverse complement strand
CGCACTTTTATTACTGTTTTTTTCAGCACAAGATAACATCATTATGGCCAATAAAAAAAAGCATCCTATTTTCATTTTGTCATTTTTAAAAACCCAACCTCTCGCTCTGTTAAATGCCTAAACTATCCTCTTGGCATATCTTTTTTAGTTAAGCCGGCAAAAGAAACACAGTCAAGCTTAACAACCTTATATCCAATTGCATCAAACATTCTATGTATAATTTGTGATTTTCCAGACTTTATTTCAATTCCTATTTCTCTTTCAGATCCGTCATCAACAAAATCAGCAGCAATGCACCTTGTCTTACCATCATCTAGAGATATACCTACTTTTAATTTTTCTAAATCCTCTTTAGCAAATGACTTATTTAATTCAACATGATATATTTTCTTTGCCTTATATTTTGGATGGTTTAATTTTTTATACATGTCACCATCATTTGTAAACAGCAACAACCCTGTCATTTCTATATCCATTTTAACAACTGGATACAACTGTTCTTTACACGCTTTTTTCACCAACGCAAACGCTGTTTTTTTTGAATTGGAATCAATATTTGTTGTAAATCCTTTAGGCTTATTTAATAAGACATATCGTTTTGTTTGACCTTTTATGGTCTCGCCATCATATTGAACCTTATCTGTTGGTTTAATTTTATATCCAAGCTCTGTTACAACCTCTCCATTAATCTTGATAACTCCTGTTTGAATTAAGACGTCCGCCTCTCTTCTTGAGCAAACACCAGCATTTGACAAAAACTTATTTAAACGGATAGCATCTTCTCTAAAACTTGGAAGAGGGTCTCCTTTTTTCTTTTTTTCTTTAAAATCAATATACTTTCCTTTATCTCTTGACTTTACCGTTCCGCTCTTTTTTAAATCGGAACCAAAAGCTTTTTTCTCTGAGCGCGATCTTTTGTTGTTTTTATTTCCTTTGAAAGACATTTATTCTCGTATTGATCAACAAAGATAACTCAAATAGATAAAGATGGGTAAAAAGCATTTTTTAAGTGCTCTATTTTATATGACCCTTCGTATAAAACAATTGAAATAATGTCAAATCTAACCTCCTTATTGATCGTGTTTGTTTGCACATAACGATTCATTACTTGAATTATTTTTGCTTGTTTAAATTTACCAACAGCATCAAATGGACTAACAATAAATGGCGCACTTCTTAACTTTACCTCAACTGCGATGTATAGCTCTTCTTTTTTGGCAATAATATCAATTTCATAATTTTTATAATAATAGTTTGTTGACACTATTGAATATTTTTTAGATAACAAATACTTGCATGCCAATTCTTCTCCATATTGCCCCCTGTTTTTTATTCTCATCTATTTAAGATACTGATTATCTGTTTAAATTTCTCTTTTTTTAAATGAAATGTATCTTTGTTCTATGGGAAAAGTGATTGCTTTAGACTTTGGAATGAAAAGAACTGGTGTTGCCATTTCAGATGACAACAAAACATTTGCTTTCCCTCACTCGACAATTGAAACAAACGGAATAATAAACAGTATTGAATCCATAATTAAAAAAGAATCTATAGATCTTTTTGTAATTGGATATCCTAAAAAATTAAACAATACCGATTTCCCCATTGCAAAAGAAATTGGACTTTTGAAAGAAAAGATAATAAAGACATTTGGTCTTGATGTAGTTTTAATTGATGAGCGATATACATCTAAAATGGCTTCATCAGTAATTGCAAAATCTGGTCTCCCAAAAAATAAAAGACAAAACAAAGCGCTTATCGATAAGATAAGCGCTACAATTATTTTACAAGATTATTTTTCCTCTTTAAAATAAAATTTAGTTGCTTTTACTTGTCGTCTGCACAACATTCTTTTTTAGAAGACCCCTTCCAATTACCGGCTTCATCATAATTTGACAAACACTCTGCAGTCTCTTCCTCGCTACATCCTTTAGCCTCGCACATAACGGCACATTCATCTTTGGTCATTTTAGAACATTCTGCCGGATCACATTTGTTCTCTTTTTTAGGGGAGCACTTTTGATCAGTTTTACACGCTTTTTCATCTTTTTTAGCATGTGAATGGGTTTTACCATCGGCATGAGTGTGTGAGTCTCCTTTACAACAGTCATCTTTTTTACCACCACAGCATTCTTCTTTCTTTTTGCCTGATTCATTATTAGTTGAGTCTCCCTCAGAACATGCGGCAAAAAGGAAAAAACTACTAATTACTAATAAGTTTAAAATTTTAATCATTACTTTTAATTTTAATGTTTGGAATAAATTTTGCTAACTAACAAAAATAACTATTTAAAATTAAATCAATTTATGAAACTATCTGTATTATTATCTGCGCTTTTGTTTATAGGCTTTAGCAACTCAATTGACGCACAAAAAAAAGTCGCTGGTGTTGACTTTCCTGCTGTGATGAAAGTAAACAAAAAGGTTGTTACCTTTAATGGAGGAGGCTTAAGAGAAAAATATACCATTGACCTTTATGTTGTTGGTCTGTATCTAAGAAAACCTTCTATGAATTCTGGAGAAGTTCTTAACTCTACTGATGAAATGGCCATGAGAATTAAAATTGTTTCTAGTAAAGTTACCAGAGATAAATTTGTTGAATCTGTTAAAGAGGGGTTTATAAAATCGCCTGGAGCCACAAAAGAAAACATCAAAGATTTTATGAAGTTTTATGCCGATCCTTTTAAGAAAGGAGATGAAATATTACTTGTTTATAAACCGGGTGTTGGAACCGTTTTCTATAAAAACAAAGAAAAAAGAGGTGTTATTTCTGGTCCTAAATTTAAAAAAGCACTTTTTGGAATTTGGCTAGGAGACAAACCAGCAGATAAAAAACTAAAACTTAAATTACTTGGTAAAATATAAACCAATAAATTAAAACAATCTCTATTAAAAAAAATACGCTTTAATTAAGGCGTATTTTTTTGTTTCCACAAATCATTACAGTGATTATATTTGTGACATATTATAACTGATTATATATCCCATTCTATGAAAATCATGTCTTTTCTTAAAAAAAACTGGATCCATTTTGCAACCATCTTTTTATTTCTAATTGTTTGTCTTATTTATTTTAGCCCTCAACTTGACGGTTATGGATTAAAACAACAGGATATTGAACAGTGGAAGGGTTCTGCTCACGAAACTGAAGTTCACAGGGCTTTATATGGAGAAGAGCCATTATGGACTAATGCTCTTTTTGGAGGGATGCCTTTGATTCAAATTTCTGTAATCTATGGAGGAAACATAATCAAAAGTATTTCTAATTTTTATTTCTCCGTAATTCCTGCTCCGATGGGAATTGTTTTTTTACATCTTATTTGTTTTTACATTTTGGGGCTTTTTCTTAGGATCAACCCAATTGTAACTGCTGTTGGTGCTTTTGCCTTCGCTTTTGCAAGCTATGAAATTATAATCATTGAAGCAGGGCATGCAACCAAAGCAATGGCCACTGCTTTTTTACCCGCTATTGTGGGATCATTTATCTATTGTTATCAAAAAAGGACCATTTTGGGCATTCTTTTATCATCACTCTTTATGGCTTTTGAGCTGTCAACCAACCATGTTCAGGTTACCTATTATTTAGCTTTTCTTCTAATTTTTATGGGCTTTGTTTTTTTATACGATGCTTGGAAAAGCAAAGAATTAAAAACTTTCTTTATTACTACTGCCTCATTAATTTGCGGTTATTTAGTTGCCCTAGTTATCAATTATGGAAACATTGGTTTGACAACCGATTATGCCAAACACACCATCAGAGGAGGTAACGACATTACAATTAATTCAGATGGAACAAAGGCAACACAGCAATCATCCGGTCTTGATAAAGACTACATCACACAATGGTCTTATGGAATTGGTGAAACATTCACTTTAATTTCACCAAACGTTAAAGGCGGAGGGTCTTACGCTTTAGGAAATAGTCCTTTTGTTTCCATTTTAGAAAATACCGAGTTTGAAAATGGAGATCCTGAAACAGTTTATAAATATGGCGCTTATTGGGGTAACCAACCCTTTACATCTGGCCCTGTTTATATTGGAGCTATTATTATTTTCCTCGCTTTTCTTGGCCTTATTTACATTAAGTCACGAATTAAATGGGCGCTTTTAGCCGCAACCTTACTAGCCATTGTCTTATCATGGGGAAAAAATTATATGGGAGTTACCGATTTTTTTATTGACTACATCCCGGGATATAATAAATTTAGAACTGTCACCATAAATTTAATTATCGCTGAACTTTGTATTCCTATTCTTGCTGTTTTATTTGTTAATGAATTAATTAAAAATAAAGATGAAATAAAAAATAAAATAAAAACACTTTACATCAGCTCTGGCGTCTTTTTTATAATGCTTTTATTAATTAAATTCATTGGCCTTGGCGATGGATACACTTCTTCTGAAGAAAAGAAACAGATGGCCAATATTGACCTAGAATTGCCTAAAGTAGAACAAAATATAAAACAACAAATTTTATCAATCAACCCACAACAATTAAAGCAGCAATACAATGTTAATATCAACAATCAATCAGAGGTAGATGCTTTTGCCAAAGAGCAAGCAAATAATCAAATAAAATCTTATAAAGACAATTTCGGAGCACTTAAAATGGTTCGTAAAAATATTTTTAACTCCAGTATAAACAGAACCCTTTTATTTGTTTTTATTGCTGGTGTTTTTGTGTTTTTGTTTGTTCAGTTTGGATTCACCCCTCTCATTCTTTCTTGTGGAATCTTAACTCTTGTGCTCGCTGATAACCTTCCGGTTTCAAATTACTACTTAGGCAGTGAGGAAATTGAAGAGGGAGAAGGTGAATACAAACACTGGATTTCTTCAGCGACAGCAAAATACCCCATTTCAAGTAGAATCCCTGATGAACAAATCTTGCAAAATGAATTAAAAGAAAACCCTGAATTAAAAGTATTCATTGATAAGGCAGAAAAAAAAGGAATTTCAAAATCTGAGGAACTTGAGCTTGAAGATGCAGCATCAATGAACCTAATTGACTCTTATCGTTTTGCTGAACTTAATAAAAAAACCAATTATAGAGTTTTTGATATTGGAGGAAGTTTTCAAAGTAATAAGGCATCCTATTTTCACAAATCATTAGGGGGCTATCATGGCGCCAAACTTAGAAATATCCAAAATTTATTTGATTTTCATTTAAGCAAATCCAACAACAAAGTTTTTGACATGATGAATGTGAAATACTTTATTCAAAGAACTCAAAGTGGAGATACGGCAAATATAAATCCTACAGCAATGGGCAATGCTTGGCTAATAAAAACAATAGAAACACACAAAACACCAAATCAGGAAATAAGAGGGCTCGGCACTGAATTTAAATTGCTAAATAAGGGAAGTGGAACGCTATTAATTAATCAAAAAGCAACAAAAGAAGCAACGGTATATGGCGATGAAACACTTCAGTATTTAGCCAAAGGAAAAGATACTATTGATATTCCGCTTAGTAATGGCATGAGACAAAAAACAGAGGCCTTGTTTGTGATGGATGTGAACGGAAAAACAAACCTTATTCCTGTTCAAACTCAATTAAATGACACTAGTAATTCTTTTACTACGCTTGTGTCAATTAGCGTTAGCAATTCCTTCGACCCAAATAATGAAGCCATTATGCTTCAATCTGAAGCAAAGAAGATAAAGAAAAGAAAATTTTCGGGTGAAGGAAAAGTGAAATTAACAAAATACAAACCAAATCATTTGATTTATGAGGCAAATGTTAAAGGAAATCAATTTGTTGTTTTTTCAGAAATTTATTACCCTGATGGGTGGAAGGCTTTTGTAGATGGAAAAGAAGTGACTATTGTAAAAACAAATTATTTACTAAGGGGTGTTGAACTTAGTGGAGGAAAGCATAAAATTGAGTTTAAATTTGACCTTCCTAAATTTCACTTGTTAAATAAAATCTCTTTTACCGCATCTATTTTACTTTTACTTGCTATTGGCTTTTTCTCTTTTAAACGTTTTAAATCAAAGTAATTTGACATGAAAAAAGTTTTCATTCTTATTGGCACACGACCCAACTTTGTTAAAATAACACAGTTTAAAAAAGTCGCAAAGGCACTAGGAGGTGTTGACATTCAAATCATACATAGCAATCAACATTATGATGGCAATATGTCTTCTGTTTTTTTTAAACAGTTTGGTATTGAAATAGATATTATGCTCGAGCCTTTCAAAGGAAATAGCAGTGAACAGTTTGGACACATAATGCAACAGCTCAGTCGTGTTTTTATTGAAAATAGACCAGATTTTTTGTTGGTTGTTGGAGATGTCAACACAACTCTTGCTGGAGCTTTAGCAGCAAATAAATTAGGCATTCCTTTGGGTCATTTAGAGAGTGGTTTAAGAAGTTATGATAGAGAAATGCCTGAAGAAATTAACAGAATCATAACGGATGAAATATCTGACATTTATTTTACAACCGAAAGCAGTGGGACAAACAACCTGTTAAAAGAAGGTCGTAAAAAAGAAAATGTTTTTTTTGTTGGCAATACAATGATCGATACATTGGTGGCTTACCAAAGCCAAATCAAATCAAGTAACATTATTTCTAAGATTGGCGTCCCAGACAATCCTTTTATTTTAATGACTTTACATCGGCCATCAAATGTTGACAGCAAAGAAAGCCTATTAAAGATCTGTTACTTATTGGAAAACTTATCAAAAATCAAAAATATTGTTTTCCCTATTCATCCAAGGACAAAAAAGAATTTAATTGAGCACAATCTTTTTGATAGAGTGAATAACCTAAAATCTCTGTTCCTTACTGAATCATTGGATTATTTTTCTTTTCAAAAACTAATTTCTGAAGCGGAAACTGTAATTACTGACTCTGGCGGAATCCAAGAAGAAACAACTTTTTTACAAATTCCCTGCTTAACATTAAGAGACAATACTGAAAGACCTATTACAATTTCTTTAGGCACCAACGAATTAATGCCTTTTAACCCTGAATTGATTCTCCAAAAAGTAGAAAAAAACGCATTTAAATCAGGAGAGGTTCCTGAATTATGGGATGGTAAGGCAACAAATAGGGCAATCGAAATAATGAAGACTTATATTAAGTGACCAAATGTATTTAATGGTATTAGATGGGGAATACCCCAAAGACATTAGAGTTAGAAAAGAGGCCGAATCAATCGCTGAGAGTGGTAGAGAAATTACCGTACTTACAAGATGGAGTAAAAACCAGGCAAGAAAAGAAGTAATCAACAATGTAAATATAATTAGGTGTGGGCCTCATTATTCATTCAACATAAAGGGAATCAATGACATTCTCTCTTCTGTTTTTTTTATTGACTTTTTATTTTGGTTTTCTATTAAAAAAATATTGAAAATAAATAATGTAAGAGTGATTCACCTTCATGACTTGCCTCTTATAAAAACCATTCAAACGCTTATCAAAAAAAAAGACGTCAAGCTTATTTTAGACATGCATGAAAACTACCCAGAAATGCTTGATGAATACAAATTATCTAAAAAAGGGTGGTTAAAAAGAAATAAAGACGCGCTTTTTTTTAATTCATTTAGGTGGAAAAAATATGAAGGAAGACACATTAAAAAATGTGATCATATTATTGCCGTGGTTGATGAAATGAAAGAAAAAATTATACGAGAATACAATATTGACAGTCAAAATATAAGTGTTGTTTCTAATTATGAAAAAAAATCTTTTTCTCATAAAGAAGAGAAAGACGATTTTACATTCGATCAAACATTTTCAATTTTATATGTTGGGGGGATTAGTCCTATTAGGGGTTTAGAAACGGTAATCCTAGCTATAAAAAAAATAAACAAACATTTTCCTGTAAGATTTGTTATTGTAGGGGGAGGTAACAATCAGTATATTCAAACACTTAAAAATCTAGTTTCTGAAAATGAATTAGATGATTGCGTTCATTTCATTGGATACCGACCATTTAATAAAATAAACTATTACATTAAAAGAGCTTCTATCAATATCATTCCTCACATAAAATCTGCACACACAGACAACACGATACCTCATAAGTTATTTCAAATATTTTTAATGAAAAGTCCTGTTTTGGTTAGCTCTTGCAATCCTTTAAATCGCATTGTTAAAAGCAACAATGCTGGATATGTTTTTAAAGCTGAAAGCCCAACATCATTAAAAGAAATGATTGTGCATATCAATAAAAATAAAGAAGAAAAGACTATGTTTGCTAACAATGGGTATGATCTTGCTTATCATAAATTAAATTGGGAACTTGAGGCTAAAAAGTTAATAAATACTTACGATAGATATCATGGATAAAAGGCTTAGAGAAATTAAAGAATTAAACAATCCTGTTTACAGAACAAAAAAAAGCTACTTAAGGAAAAAAGGAGAGTCTGGTTATTTGACTTATAGAGTTTTTAGACCCTTTCTTAAGCTGAAGTACAAGCTATTTAGAAAAGTTAATTCTCCTTCCCCATGGCTTTCTCCAGTTAGTATTGTTTTTTTAAAAAAACACTTAACTAAAGATATGACCGGAATAGAATTTGGCTCTGGTTTCAGCACCTTGTTTTTTTCTCCAAAAGTAAAAAAGCTATTCTCAATTGAACATCATGAAGGGTGGTATCTGAAAATCAAAAAAGAACTTAAAAAAAAACAAATCAAAAATGTTGATTACAGGCTTTTTCCTAAAAATGACTCTCAGAAATTTAAAGGTGAAAAGTTTGATTTAGAGGAAAAGTTTAAATTCAACATAAGACGTGATTATGTTAAATACTTTCAATCCATTAGTGATTTGCCAGACGAATCTGTTGACTTTGTTTTAGTTGATGGGAGAGCGCGTACTGAATGTGCTTATTATTCTATTTCTAAACTTAAAAAAGGCGGTCTTTTTATACTTGACAACAGTGAACGAGACAGATACAACCTAGTGTTTGAGTTTTTATCTGAATGGGAGATGCAAAACACTACAAATGGTTTAACCGATACTACTTTTTGGGTAAAACCAAATAAATAATTAGCATATGTTTTTCAACCAATAATTTAAATGAGCCAATCTCCAAACTAAATTTGCCTGACTGTTTGATCCTTTTTTAAATTCATTGATAACTCGCTTGCATTTATTTTGATCTAAAAAAGAAAGCTGCGTGTAATCTACTTCTAATAAGTGCCTCATTGACCCCCTTAACCACAACACTTCTCCAGGAGTGACAAATCCTTTCTTATCTGTACGCCACCTTATTTTTGATGGCAAGTTTTCTTTTTGAGAATCCCTCAAAATTCTTTTAGTAAAACCATCTCTAATTTTATGATTATCGGAAAGTGAAAATAAAAACTCTACCATTCTGTGGTCTAAAAAAGGCACTCTACTTTCAACTGAATGCGCCATTGAATTTCTGTCTTCATAGTGCAGCAAAGTAGGAAGACTAGATGTATTCACCAATCCTCTATGGAAAGAATTAAATCTTGAAAGAGAATCGCTATAAAGAGAGACGCCTGCCCTTTCTTTTGGTTGATTATCTAAAAAAGGATGGTACTTTTTATACTCTAAATTGTAAAGCTTATTTTCTGACATAAATAAGCTCAAAGAAGATTTAATAAGTAAGTCTATTTGTTTTTTGATGTTGGGACTATAATTGTTTTTATAGGCTTTAAATTCTCTACAGAAACTTAAAGGTTGAAATGCCGCTATTTTATCTGCAAAATATCTGTAATATGAATGCATATATCCTCCCATATAATCATCTGCACCCTGACCACTTAAAACCACTTTAATTCCCTTTTCCGCAACTAACCTCATTACATAATATTGAGAAATAGGAGAAGAACCAGAAAGAGGAAAGTCCATGCTGTTTGAGATCTTGAAAAAGTCTTCTTCTATTTGACTTGTTGCTGGCGAATCATAATATAAATGAAATTGCTTTTTGTATTTTTCTTCAATTTCTTTGATAAATCCTCTTTCATCAACAGCCAAATCCCCTTCGTAGTATATAGAAAATGTATTAAGCTCTTTAGCCCTTTCATTTTTTAAAATATTACAAACAATACTTGAGCTATCTATACCCCCACTTAAAGTTGCCCCAACAGGCACATCACTTCTTAAGTGAAGTTTCATAGAATCATCAAACATTTCTTTAAACCTTTCTGTTGCATCATTAAATGAAAGATTGATTGATGATCTTTTTTTACTGACACCCCAATATTGTTTTTTATTTATCTGTCCATCTCTGTAAAATAAATTTGTGCCCGGCTCAAGAGAAAAAACACAATCATAATAGGTCTCTGTTTTATCAACAACCCAACCCAATTGCATCGCACGACTAACCTGATCTAGGTTTAAGTTTTTAGTAAACACAGGGGTTTGCTTTAAAGATTTGATTTCTGATGCAAAATAAAACTCTTGTCCTGAAGATATGTAATAAAAAGGCTTAATTCCAAACCTATCTCTTGAGCAAAACAATGTGTTGTCATTATTATTAAAAATTGCAAAAGCCCACATTCCAACAAATTCCTCCACACATGCTTCTCCAAAATTTATAAATGCTTGAAGAATTACCTCGGTATCTGAAGCCGTTAAAAACTCAACTCCTTTTTGCTTTAGTTTGGATCTTATTTCTTTGTAATTATAAACTTCGCCATTATATACAATTGTATAATTCCCAACAGTCATTGGTTGATTTGAGTCTTCCGATAAATCTATTATACTCAATCTATTATGTCCAAAATAAACAGGAGGCATTGATGAAAAGTCACAAAAATCAGGCCCCCTATGATGGGTAGAATTCACCATATTTCTAATGATAGAATTAGCAGAATCAACGCTTAATTTTTGAGAAATAAACCCATGAATACCACACATATCTATTTATTTATTAATGAAACAAGTGTTTTAGCCAACTCTTCTCTTGAGTATTTTTTTATTTTTTCTTCATTATTAAATGCATAAGATTTGGGCTTATTTAATACCTCTATTAAATATTCTTTAATTCCTTTTTCATCGTCATAATCAAAGGTTTTTCCAGAATTGCATTCTTTAATTATTTTTGAAGCATCACCATCTACTGGTCCAATACAAAGAATCGGTTTTTGAGCAGCTAAATATTCAAACAACTTCCCGGTTAAAATACCCTTGTTGTCTTTAACTTTAGGTATCACTAATAATAAAACATTGCTATACGTAAGTTTTTCTACTGCTTTTGAGTGAGGTAAATAACCATTAAATAAAAAAGATTCTTGAAAGTTATTGGATTTGAAATATTGGTCTACTGAGCTATTGACACTTCCTGTTATATCAAACATAATATTGCCAATAGAATTTATTATCAATTCATTAAGAACTCTTAAAAATGATTGCATAGGATAATTCTCAGACATATTTCCTACATAAGATATTGTGAATTTTTCTGAAGAATGATTTTTTAAATTTGAAATTCCTTCAAAGTCTGTTGCGTCATAACCATTTGGTATTACTGAAATTTTATTACTAGATATACCTGGATATTTATCAGAAAACATTTTTTTAATTGCTAGACTCACAACAATTACCTCATCAGCAGACTCAAGTGTTGCCTTTTCATATCTTAAATCCTTTTTTTTGGCATATGACATGTGGAGCAAATCATTATAATAATATATATCTGTCCAGGGATCTCTTAAATCGGAAACCCACTTTAAATTAAACTCTTTTTTTAAACGAAGACCTATTAACTGACTTGAATGCGGTGGACTTGTCGTTATAAAAGTTTCAATGTTATACTTTTTTATTAACTCTTTTGCTTCTTTATATGCATATTTATTCCAACCTTTTCTAGCGTCTGGGATAAAAAAATTTCCTCTAATAAATCTCATTGCCTTTTCAAGAAAACCAACTGATTTTTGACCTGCAAATCCTGCCTGAGGTATGTTTTTTTTTCTTGTGATTTTTTTATACCATTTAAAAGGGTCTTTACTTTTACTATAGAACACCTCAGCCTCATGATTTATTTCATCTAGAAGAGAATTGTCAATTATTGAATAAGCAGCATGATCTGGATCAACAGTTAAGACTATAGGCTTGTATCCCAATTTAGGAAGATATTTAACAAATTTAAGCCATCTTTGGACGCCACTTCCTCCTGATGGAGGCCAATAATACGTTATGATTAAAATTGGTTTCATGAATGATTTCACCATGAAATTAAGAAAAGATTTCTTTAGCTTTTAAAATCGCTTCATTAAGACCATTCGGATTTGACCCGCCTGCTGTTGCAAAAAAAGACTGGCCTCCGCCGCCTCCTTTTATTAATTGTGAAAGTTCTTTTATGATTTTCCCAGCATGATGTTTCCCGTCTTTGGTTAGTTGATCAGAAAGAGCAATACTAATTGTGCATTTGGCACCTGTTTTTGTTCCCAAAACACCAACAAAGTTTTGATTTTCTGATTTTAATTGAAATAAAATATCCTTCACTGATGATGACTCTAAATCTACTATTTGACCTAAAAAAGAAACATCACCAAGGATTTCTATTTTCGAAACAAGCTCTTTTTTTAAACCTCTTGCTTTTTCTTTCTGAAGCTTTTCAAGCTCTTTTGAAAGCTGAACGTTTTTTTGAGAAAGATCTAAAACTGCTTTTGATAAATCTTTAGGGTTTTTTAATATGGTTTTTAATTCTTCTGTTACTTGGTCTTGTGTTTTATAATAAGACCAAGCTGTACTTTCTGTGATGGCTTCTATTCTTCTAATTCCTGATGCAATAGAAGATTCACTTAGTATTTTAAAACATGCTATTTTTGATGTGGAAGGCACGTGTATACCTCCGCACAACTCTACCGAATCTGCAAATTTAATTACCCTAACTTTCTCTCCATATTTTTCTCCAAACAATGCCATAGCACCCATTTCTTTTGCTTGATCTATTGCCATTGATCGAAATTCCTCAAGAGGACTATTCTTTAATATTTCTGAGGAAACGATGTTTCCAATTTCTTCTAATTCTTCTTTTGAAATTTTGGAAAAGTGAGAAAAGTCAAACCTTAAGTATTTTGAATTTACTAATGATCCTTTTTGCTCAACATGATCTCCTAATACTTTTCGAAGTGCATGATGTAAAAGATGAGTTGCTGAGTGATTACACGCTGTTTTTGTTCTTTTTGTTGCGTCAACTTTTGCCGTAAAAACTCCCTCTAAATCAGATGGTATTTTTTTAGTAAAATGAACAATTAAATTGTTTTCTTTTTTAGTGTCAATAATGCCAATTGTTTCATTTGAACCAATTAACAATCCTTGATCTCCAACTTGTCCACCACCTTCAGGATAGAAAGGAGTTTGATTAAACACCAATTGATATAGTTCCTCCTTTTTAGAAACCACCTTTCTTACTTTACATATTTTTATTGTAGATTCTGTCACATCATATCCAACAAAACCTAAAGCCTCATCTGTATTAACTTCTTTCCAGTCTTCAGTTTGAATCTCAGATGCTGATCTAGATCTACTTTTTTGCTTCTGCAACAATTCACTATATGATTCTATGTCAATTTCAAACCCTTTCTCTTTAGCAATTAAAGAGGTTAAATCTATAGGAAAACCATATGTATCATACAATTCAAATACACTTTGACCACTTAACATTTTTGTTCCTTTTTTATCATTTATAGATAAAATCTGATCCATCCTTTTAATTCCTTGTTCCAATGTTCTAAAAAAACTATTTTCTTCTTCTTTTATTACGTTATATATAAGTTCTTTTTGAGTATTTAATTCTGGGTATACAGATCCCATTTGCTCTAGTAAAGAAGAAAACAATTCACATAGAAACGGCTCTTTTAAATTTAAAATTTGATAGCCATAACGAACGCCTCTTCTTAAAATTCTTCTAATAACATAACCTGCCCCAGCATTTGATGGGATTTGACCATCTGCTATTGAAAAGCCAATCGCGCGAATGTGATCTGAAACTATTCGCATGGCAATATCTATATCTTCCTTTTCACCGTATTTAAAGCCCGATAATTCTTCTGTTTTTTTAATTAAAGATTGAAAAAGATCTATATCATAGTTTGATTTTTTGTTTTGAAGGGCAACAGCCAATCTTTCTAAACCCATTCCTGTATCTACATGCTTGTTTGGCAAAGGATGTAGAGAGCCGTCTGCCTTTCTATTGAATTCGATAAAAACCAAATTCCAAATTTCAATAACCTGAGGATGGTCTTTATTTACAAGATCGCTTCCGCTCACCTTTTCTCTTTCAGAGTTTGGCCTTAAATCAATATGTATTTCTGAACATGGTCCACATGGTCCCATTTCTCCCATTTCCCAAAAATTATCTTTTTTATCACATAAAATAACTTCTTTTTCGTCAACGTATTTACTCCAAATCCTTAACGCTTCATGATCTAATTCTGTTTTGTCTTTTGAATCTCCTTCGAAGATTGTAACATAAAGCCTGTTTTTATCAATTCCATAAATATTTGTCAATAAATCCCATGCCCAATCAATTGATTCTTCCTTAAAATAATCACCAAAAGACCAGTTACCCAACATTTCAAACATGGTATGGTGATATGTATCAACTCCCACCTCTTCAAGATCATTATGTTTCCCCGAAACCCTCAAACACTTCTGAGTATTGGCAACCCTTTTACTATTTGGAATTGAATTTCCTAGAAAAAAATCTTTAAACTGATTCATTCCAGCATTTGTAAACATTAAGGTAGGGTCATTTTTAATCACCATTGGAGCAGAAGGAACTATTTCATGGCCTTTTGCTTCAAAATATTTCAGAAAAGCTTCTCTTATCTGGGCAACATTCATATTGAAATCATATTAATTTATGCTACAAAGTTAAAAGATTCCCCTTTATATTATTGTTTATTTATCAATCAAAAAAATGAACATTAAAATAATGGTTGTATTACTCAAGATAATTAAATTTAGTTTTACTACTTTTGCCAACTAATAAAACAAGATTATGGCATATTTATTTACCTCTGAATCTGTTTCCGAAGGGCATCCAGATAAAGTATCAGATCAAATTTCTGATTCATTAATTGACCATTTTATGGCTTTTGATCCTGAATCAAAAGTTGCGTGTGAAACACTTGTTACTACAGGTCAGGTTGTTGTTGCCGGCGAAGTTAAATCTACTGTTTATCTTGATGTTCAATCAATAACACGTAATACCATTAGGGAAATTGGCTATACAAAATCAGAGTATATGTTTGATGCAAATTCATGCGGTGTTTTGTCTGCATTACATGAGCAATCTGCAGACATAAATCAAGGTGTTGATCGTGCCAAAAAAGAAGAACAAGGGGCAGGCGATCAGGGGATGATGTTTGGTTACGCAACTAAAGAAACTGAAAACTATATGCCTTTAGCACTGGATCTTTCTCATAAAATCTTGGAGGAATTGGCTGAAATTAGAAAAAATGAAACTGATTTAATTTCTTACCTAAGACCTGATGCAAAATCTCAAGTTACTATTGAATATTCTGATGACAATGTTCCCCAAAGAATCGACACCATTGTTGTTTCAACACAACATGACGATTTTGATGATGAAAGCAATATGTTGGCTAAAATCAAAAAAGACATTATTGAAATTGTTATTCCAAGAGTAAAAGATAAATTATCCCAAGAGATACAATCTTTATTTACAGATAGCATTACATATCATATAAATCCAACAGGTAAATTTGTTATTGGTGGTCCTCATGGTGACACGGGGCTTACGGGAAGAAAAATAATTGTTGATACATATGGCGGTAAAGGAGCTCACGGTGGTGGTGCTTTCTCTGGTAAAGACCCCTCTAAAGTTGATCGATCTGCCGCATATGCTACCAGGCACATTGCAAAAAACCTTGTTGCAGCTGGCCTTTGTAATGAAGTTCTTGTTCAAGTTTCATACGCAATTGGCGTTGCAGAACCGTGCGGTTTATTTGTAAATACCTACGGAACATCACAAGTGGATATGACAGATGGAGAAATTGCAAATATAATTTCTGAAATATTTGACATGAGACCTTATTTTATTGAGGAAAGGCTAAAACTTAGAAATCCTATTTACAAAGAAACGGCTGCTTATGGGCATATGGGTAGAAAAAATGAAACAGTTAAAAAATCATTTAAAGCACCTGATGGAACAATCATTACTAAAGATGTAGAGCTTTTTACATGGGAAAAACTGGATTATGTTGATGCGGTTAAAGTTGCTTTTGGTCTTTAATCCATTTTGGACATAAATAATCTTTATCTCTCTGCATTTAAGCATTTAAAAAAAGATGCTGTAATGTCTTTTCTAATTGATGAATTTGAACATGACATCGACCTTCTTGATCGATACGACTCAAATTATTCTAAGGCCATCTCATTTTTAATTATTGAACAACAAGTTAGCTTTAAAGCTGCAATTGCTATTAAAAAAAGATTTGACATCTTAATTAAGAACCTTTCTAATAAGGAAGTTTATGAACTAAATATTCAAAAAATTAAAAATGTCGGAATTTCACAAAGAAAAGCAGATTATATAAAGAATACCTACCATTTTTTTTTAACAACTGATGTTGACTTTACCAAAATGGATGATCAATCGGTAATTTCAAGACTTTGTAAAATAAAAGGCGTTGGTGAATGGACAGCTCAAATGTTCTTAATGTTCGTCTTATTTAGATCTGATATATTTGCTCCAAAAGACTTGGCATTAATTAACAGCATTAAAAGAAACTACTTGATTTCTGACATAAATAAAATAAATAAACTTCAACTAAAGTGGGCGCCATATAGATCTATTGCAAGCTTGCTTCTTTGGAAATCTATAGAAACAAATACCTTTTATGCAAAAAGCTAGGCTAAAATCTTCTTTTTTTTTGTTACTCACCCTATAAATAGTAACTTCAAGACCTGAATAATGATCACATTATCATGAACTTTAAAATTACATCCGAATTTTTAGCGCTTCTTCAGGAAAAAATTGAGGATAAAGACACACGATGGATTAAAAAAAACATACTAGAGCTCCATTATGCTGACATTGCGGATATAATGGATTGTCTTGATAATACACAAGCAAAATACGTTTATGGGCTTGCAGATGATGAAGCTCAGGCAGACATTTTAATGGAGGTTGATGAAAAAGTTCGTGATGAATTTATCGCTTCTTTAAGTAATAAAGAAATTGCCGAACAGCTTGAAAATTTAGAGTCTGACGATGCCGCTGACCTACTTGGTGAACTCCCTGATGATCAACAAGAGGATGTTATCTCTAAAATGGATGATGAGGAAGCTGCAGAGGTTGTTGACCTTCTTAAATATGATGAAGATACTGCTGGAGGAGTAATGCAGAAAGAGCTTATCTGTGTGAACTTAAACTGGCCTGTAAATAGAGCAATCGTTCAGTTAAGAAAACAGGCGGAAACAGTTGAGAAAGTTTATCATATATATGTAGTAGATAATGATGATCGGTTTGTTGGTGTTCTGTCTTTAAAAAGATTGTTATTTGCCAACACAAAAACAATCATTTCAGACCTGTATCAAGCAAAAAACCTTATTTCAGTTAAGTCAAGTGATTCACTTGATACCGTTTCAAAAACAATGGAGAAATACGACCTTTTCACCATCCCCGTTTTAGATTTACAAAACAAACTGATTGGTAGAATTACATTTGATGATGTGGTAGAATTCATAAAAGAAGAGGCCGATAAAGACTATCAAATGGCTTCGGGTTTGTCAGAGAAAATTGACTCTGACTCAAGTGTTTGGAGGATATCTAGAGCTAGGCTACCATGGTTGCTTATTGGAATGATTGGTGGTGTTTTTGGCGCTCAAGTCATTTCTGGGTTTGAAGGTGGTATTGAAAAAGTTCCTGAACTTGCCTTTTACATACCCTTAATTATGGCAATGGGAGGTAATATTGGTGTG
>NZQU01000033.1 GCA_002696025.1 Crocinitomicaceae bacterium | reverse complement strand
TCGCTTTATCAATGAGACCTTGAAGAACTTGATTGGCATTGTCCATTCCTTTATCAATCATCACTTGAATTCTACTTTTTGCAATTTCTAATGATTCAATCAAAGTATCATCCTCAGAAATACAGATAGAAGCCTTTGCTTTCATCTCAGCTGTCCAATCAGTAAATGTAAATGCTTTATCAGCAAGAAGTGTTCCTATGTGAACTTCAATAATTCTTCCTTGAAAAACATTATCACCTCCAAAATGGTCAAGCATTTGAGATTGAGTAGCATGAACAACATCACGAAAATCCATGTTTTCCAACATTTCGCCCTTAAAAGTAACCTTAACAGATTCAGGAATAGGCATGCTTGCTTCTCCAGTTGCTAATGCAAGAGCAACAGTACCCGAATCAGCACCAAAAGCAACACCTTTTGACATTCTTGTATGAGAGTCTCCTCCTATTATAATAGCCCAATCATCAATTGTTATATCATTTAAAACCTTATGAATTACATCCGTCATTGCATGATATTTACCCAAAGGATCTCGAGCTGTGATCAATCCAAAATCATTCATGAATTTCATTAGTCTTGGAATGTTCTCCTGAGCTTTCTCATCCCAAACAGAAGCTGTATGACAGCCTGACTGATAAGCACCATCAACAATTGGAGAAATAATAGTTGCCGCCATCATCTCAAGCTCTTGAGAAGTCATAAGCCCAGTGGTATCCTGAGAACCAACAATATTAACTTCAACACGCACATCAGAACCAGCATGTAAGACTTTCCCAGGAGTCGTACCTACGGCATTTTTATTAAATATTTTTTCAACTGCCGTCATTCCTTGTCCTTCATGTGAAATTTCTTTCGAAGGTGCAAACACAGGATGAATACCTATACCCAAAGTTTTACAAGCAAAAGTTTGTAGTTTTTTTCCAAATACTATTGCATAAGAGCCACCAGCCCTCATAAATTCCATTTTCTGAGGAGTAAATGCAGCGGAGATATCACTTAATTCTTTGTCTCCATTGTATAATTTTTTCTTTTTCGTATTTATAGTAAGAACAGTACCTGTTTTAACAGAATATCGTTCTTCAAGTACAGGCTCATTATCTTCATCCATAACCGTATTACCATCTGCATCTTTTTTCTTAACCCAATTCTTAAGATCAAGACCGATTCCTCCAGTAACACCAACGGTTGTTAAAAAAATTGGCGAAATACCATTGGTCCCAGCAACAACGGGAGCAATATTAATAAATGGAACATATGGACTTGCTTTTTTACCAATCCATAATGCCACATTATTAACTCCTGACATTCTTGAAGAACCAACACCCATAGTTCCTTTTTCAGCAATTAACATTACCCTTTTATCAGGATGTTGTTTTTGTAAAGCCAAAAGCTCATTCTGTTGATCAGTATTGTGCTCGAACATACATTTTCCATGCAATTCTCGATCTGATCTTGAATGCGCATCTCCACCAGGTGACAAAAGATCTGTAGAAATATCTCCAACTCCAGCAACATATGTAACAACTTGAATCTCTTCTTCTATTTCCGGTAATTTTGTAAAAAACTCTGCTTTGGCATAACTTTCTATAATTTCTTGGGCTATTTTATTTCCATTTTCATATGCTTCTCTCAAACGGTCTGTATCTGCCTCATATAAAAAAACTTGTGTCTTAAGCACTTCTGCGGCTTCGTTAGCTATTTCAGTATTATTCCCCAATGCCAAATCTAGAAGAACTGCGATTGAAGGGCCTCCTTTCATATGAGACAATAATTCAAAAGCAAATGAAGGAGTTATCTCTTCAACAACAAATTCCCCAAGTATGATTTCTTTTAAAAAGTTAGCCTTAACAGAAGCAGCACTGGTAGTACCAGGCAAAACATTGTATATGAAAAAATCTAAAGAATCTTTTCGTTCAGGGCTATTTAAATCTCTGATTTGAGAAATCACTTCACTTAGTAATTCTGAACCATCTATTGGCTTTGGATTTAGGTTCTGAACTTTTCGTTCTTCAATTTCATTAATGTATTCTTTATAAATTTTCATAGTTGATATCAATTCAATTTTTAAGTTGGATTATAAAAAACATCCTTTCTCAATCAAGTTAAGATTATGTAATTATATCTATTTAATTGCAAGAAAAGTATGTGCTTGCTAGCAAATTTAATGATTTTGAACAAATTTTAAGAATAAAATATATTTAGAAGCTTATTTTTGACGACCTATTTGAGAATGCTTTAAATTAAGTGAATCTAATGAGGCTTTATAAATCTCAAGAAGGTCTTCTTTATTGTTTAAATAGTAGCTGTAATTTTCATCAAATTCAGCAGAAGAAATGTTATGCTTAGAAAATATTGAATCTGCAGTTAACAATAAAGCATCTTTATATCTAGGAAGAACAGAGTATTTAATCTGAAAATAACTCTCGGCGAGCATTAAATCGGTAATAATCAATGACATTTTTTGCTTTGATATTATTTTTTTGGTCTCATTCTGATTATTATCTCCACCATTATCACAAGCACAGACAAGTATAATTAAAATCAGACAAAGTTTTTTCATTATTTATTAAATGTTAATCTAGACCCGAAAACCTCATTTATTCTGACCGTATTGTCATATGCTAAATTACCATTTATAAAAGTCTTTTCAATTGTATTAGAAAACAAATGGTTTTCAAAAGGAGACCAACCACATTTATATAAACAATTGCTCTTTTCAACTTTAATTTTCTGATTTGGATTGACAACTACAAGATCAGCAAAATAGCCTTCGCGAATAAACCCTCTATTTTCAACACCAAATAATAAAGCAGGAGCATGAGCCATTTTTTCAATTACTTTGATTAGTTCAATTTCTTGTTGATTAACTTTTTCAAGCATCGCTAGAAGTGCATGTTGAACCAATGGTCCACCTGATGGTGCAGACAAATAACTTTGTTGTTTTTCCTTTAGTGTATGTGGTGCATGATCTGTTGCAATCACATCTATTTGATCATTGATTACTGCATTTAGTATCGCATTTCTATCTCTTTGAGTTTTGACAGCTGGATTCCATTTAATAAATGATTGCTTTTCTTTGTAATCCTGATCAGAAAACCATAGATGATGTACACATGCCTCTGATGTAATTTTCTTTTTTTCAATGGGTCCTGATTCAAATAATTCTAATTCTTTTTCTGTTGAAATATGAAGGATATGTAATCTTGTTCCATGTTTTTTTGCAATAGAAACAGCCTTTGAAGAAGAAAGGTAACATGCATCTTCACTTCTTATTATGGGGTGAAGATCAAAAGGAATGTTTTCTCCATATTTATTTTTATAATACTCTAGGTTGCCTCTAACTGTTGCCTCATCTTCGCAATGAGTTGCAATTAACATTTCAACCTTCGAAAATAATGACTCCAATGTATTTGTATTATCAACAAGCATGTTACCCGTAGAGGAGCCCATAAAAATTTTAACCCCACAAACATTTTTAGGATTTGTTTTTAATACCTCTTCAACATTGTCATTACTGGCTCCCATGTAAAAAGAATAATTAGCAAACGATTTTTGTTTCGCAATTTCATATTTATTTTGAAGCAGTTCTTGTGTTAATGTATTTGGAACCGTATTTGGCATTTCCATGTAAGAAGTGATTCCACCAGCAATTGCAGCATAAGATTCAGTGGAAATATCTGCCTTATTGGTTAAACCAGGTTCTCTAAAATGTACTTGATCATCAATACAACCAGGCAAAAGCAATTTGCCTTCAAGATCGATTAATTCACACTTTTCTTGAATATTAATTTCTGAAGAAATTTTTTCGATTCTTCCATTTTTAATATACAGGTCCGAAACAAAAACACTCCCCTCATTAACAATGGTAGCATTTTTTAAAAGGTAACTTGAACTCATAAATCTATATTTCTAATTTTAAAGACACCAAAAAAGGCCTCCTTAAAAATACCCGTGGACATTTTTGATTCACCAAATTCTCTATCAACAAATGTTATTGGAATTTCCTTGACTTTAAATCCATTTTTTAAAGCAGCATACTTCATACAAACCTGAAAAGCATATCCTTTAAATGGAATATTATCAAGCTTTATTTTTTTTAACACAGAACTCCTATAGCATTTGAAACCAGCTGTAGTATCTTTTATATTTATGAACAAAACCAAGCGTACATAAACACTGGCAAAATAGGACATCAAAATTCGTTTTAAAGGCCAATTTTGGACTTTACCTCCCCTACAGTATCTAGAACCTATAACCAAGTCATGACCTTTTTGAATGGATTCGTACATTCTAACCAAATCAGAAGGATTGTGTGAAAAATCGCAATCCATTTCAAAAATAAAGTCATAATTGTTGGCCAATGACCATTTGAACCCATGAATATATGCTGTACCCAAACCTAATTTACCCGCTCTTTTCTCTAGAAAAAAACGATTTGGATACTGATCCATAATCTTTTCTATTTGTTGTGCAGTTCCATCAGGTGAATTATCATCAATAAACAAAACATCAAAAGAGTGGGGCAATTTCATAATTGCATCAGCCATTCTTTGAACATTTTCAAGTTCATTATAAGTTGGTATGATGATAATTGTATTTGACATAAAAAAATTGATGACGAATATAATTAATTATTAATCAATAATTAAAGAAATTAAAACTGTAAATAGATTTATTTTAAATAGTTCTCATCTAAATATTAAATTTGAAAAAAAAGAAAATGATAACGAGAATCGTTAAAATGGAATTTAACAAAGAAAAAACCACTGATTTCTTGGTTTTCTTTGATAATGTTAGTGACCAAATATCAAATTTTAAAGGTTGTGAAGGGATGACACTGATGAAGGATATAAAAAATCCAAATATTATTTTTACCTACAGTAAATGGGAAAATAAGGATTCATTAGAAAACTACCGCAAATCTGATTTATTTTTAACTGTATGGCCAAAAGTAAAACAATGGTTTTCAAAAAAACCAGAAGCTTGGAGTTTACAAAGTCATTATGATGGGTTTAAATAAAAAAAGGCTGATTAAAAAAACCAGCCTTTGTAATATCTATTTACTTAAAAAGTAATATTTATGCTTCTACAGTTTCTGTTTCAAATGGAACTACAGATACAAAAGAACGATTGTTTTTCTTCTTTTTAAATTCTACGATACCATCAGTTAAAGCAAATAATGTATGATCTTTTCCAATACCAACATTATTTCCTGGATGATGTTGTGTTCCTCTTTGACGAACAATTATATTCCCAGAAATTGCTGCTTGTCCTCCGAAGATTTTAACACCAAGTCTTTTACTTTCTGACTCTCTACCATTTTTAGAACTACCTACTCCTTTCTTATGTGCCATGATAAAATATTTTAATATATTAATTCAATACAATATCCTTGATTGTAATTGATGTGAAATTTTGACGATGGCCATTTTTCTTTTTATAACCTTTTCGTCTTTTCTTTTTAAATACAATCACTTTGTCTCCTTTGACGTGATCGTTTATAAGGGCTTTTACTTTAGCTCCTTTGATAACCGGGGCGCCAACATTAATTTTACCATCATTATCAACCAATAAAACCTTTTCAAATTCTACTTTTGAACCTGCTTTATCAGCTAATTGATGAACAAAAATCTTTTGGTCTTTTTGCACTTTAAACTGCTGCCCTGCTATTTCTACAATTGCATACATACTGCTAATATTTTATATATTAATTAGTTTGGGATGGCAAAGATACAACAATAACTTAAATCCACAAGTCTTAGTAATCAAGTTTTACAAACTTATATACTCTATTATTTTTAAGGTCTTTTAGAAAATATTTACCTGCTTTTAAAAACTTAAGGTCAATAAGGTTATTTGTAATGTAATCAATACGCTCTATAATTACTTTTCCTGATTGATTCATTATACTAAAGGTCTTAATATCCTCTGGTAATATCATGTAATCAATTACAGGATTTGGAGCAAGCCAATAAGATTCTTCTAGATCATCCGTTTTACTCAATGAATTGCTTAGATAAGTCGAAAAGTCAAAAGAAAAAAGCTTTGGTGATATTGTTATTACAGAAACAATTTCTTCAGCAGATATATAACCAGTCAAACTATCTGACCAAGATATACCCTCAGTCTGCGAAACCTCAAGCATAGAGCCAATTTCGATTCTTCTTTTATTTCCTGAAAAATAGTTGTTAGCTGAATAATCAAATAAAAGATAAACAAAACTGGTATAAAAATTTGAGCCATTGTTTTTGTAACCCAATAACAAAATGCGATTATTGATTGAATCAAGTGAGGCATCTGTTATCAAGCCATCAACATAAAGCGAATCTTTTACTGAAGCCGAAAATACATTTTGATTTGAGCTAGGCAAAACATAATGTTTGGTGTATAAGTCTCCCCAGTTTTTAGTAAATAAGTGTAAAGAATCATTATGATAAAAAAAAGCTTCGCAATCGTAGTTGTGATTTTCGTATTGACCCGAAAAAACAACTTGGTCAGCATAGTTAAATTGTGATTTAACCCCAACAACTGAATTATTAGTAGTCAATAAAATATCTGATTTTGAAATGCCATATATACATAGGTTTTGACGAGAACCGGCATTATTACCAAAATCGCCAACATATATTGAATCAGAAGACTGAGCAATTGCTTCCCAGTCGATATTTTGAGCGTTTGATATTGTAATTTCCTGAACTATATTAACTCCATTGGTATCAATCAAATAAATTTTATTTGCACCACCACTATCATTAAATGTCACAAGCTTATCATCCCAATAAATCAATCCAGAATTCTCATTTAAAGCAGATGGCAAATCACCTATTAAAATAGGAGAATAATCAGTAACATCATAAACACAAGAACCATCGTTTATACTAGCATTTGAATTATAATTTAAAGCCTGTGGATCTGTACAACCTAATTGAGAGAACGCTTTGAAAGAAACAATTACCAAGAAAAAAAACAATTTGCACCTCATAATTGACATAAAGATACCATAAGTGAAATTATAAATGAAAACATCATAATAAATA
>NZQU01000032.1 GCA_002696025.1 Crocinitomicaceae bacterium | reverse complement strand
CTTTCCTTTATATGGAATTTGAATCTTGCTGAAATCAGTAAATGTATTGTTGATATTTGCATCTTTTGGGAACATTTGAAGGTTTTTAAAACGATCTTCAGGAGTAGGAACAAAATTAACGTCATCAGAATATTGAGGCTCTATATAAAGCTTAAATTTAGCTGAAGGGAAATCTTTTTTTAATAATGCAAGCTGTCCTAATGTAAGATGCATAAACATTTGACCATCTTGATAATAGTAATCTTGCCTTTCTTCTTCAATTCCATATTCTTGCATAAGCTCATAATCAGGAGAAACACCATCAACAATATATCTCATATTTTGATGTTTTGGAACAAATGCTTTTTTACCATTAACATATAAAACAGATTTTTTTATTTCAATAACATCTCCTGGTATTGCAACACATCTTTTTATATAATTTTCCCTTTTATCAACTGGCCTATCAATAATCCCATAATGAGAAATCTCCTCTCCATTTCCAATATGCGCAATTTTATCATCACGAAGCATTGTTCTTGCCTCCTCTTTGTAAAAATCAAGTTTATCAACAAATCTGGTAAAAATAAAATCCCAGTAAATGGAATCTAAATTTGGATTTGAAAAGTTATTTTTTTGAATCATTTCCTGATACAATCTTTGATTTTCAACACTTTCTCTGCAAATACGAAAACCTTCATTAATTAATATACCATGATAATCGTGCCCCATCAAACCATCAGGCATTCTAGGGTCGTAAACTGCTGTATCCCCTGAGGGGTAATTGAATACAACCACATCATTTCTATTAACCTTACCAAAACCAGGCAAACGAGTATAATCTCCCTTCTCAAGAGATGTATAGGATTTCATATTAACCCAAGGCACCGTATTGTGAACCAGTGGATATGAAAGTGGCGTTAATGGCACCTTACAACCATAAGCCAATTTATTAACAAACAAAAAATCACCCACTACAAGTGTTTTTTCCATAGAACCAGTTGGTATTTGAAAAGGCTCAAAAACATAGGTTCTTATAATTCCTGCGGCAATAAGAGCAAACCACAAAGAATCACCCCACTCTTTAACTCTGGTTTTAGAGCCAGGTTTTTGCTTTGAAAATAAACCTAAAAAATAAGCAAGTGCATGCCCAATAATTGGAAGTGCAAAGAACAATGCCAAATGATCTCCCATCATTCTTTTCTTAACTTCACTTTCGTTTGTCCAGTCAGTATCGGGTAATGCTTTGTCCTTATTTTGGGAAATTTTAAACATTAAAACATATGGGAAAAATATTCCTTGAACTGTATCAAGTAGTGAAAAGTATCCAAAACGTCTAAAATAAGACACATTTAAAACAGCAAGCATTACAAGGTGAACACCAGGAAATAATAACAACAAGCACCACCAAGGTTTGTGACACGAAACCTTGTAAGCAACATAGTAATTATAGCCTGGCACTAATGCCTCCCATGGTTTTCTTCCTGCCTGTGGAAAACTAATCCACCAACAAGCCAAATAAGGATGGATTAAAATAAGAGCATAAAAATATATAAACGCCATATAATACTATTTAATATTTAAAACATTGGACATTGTAAAAACCCCCTTTTTATTGGGTAACCATTCAGCAGCCAATACAGCACCTAATGCAAAACCTTCTCTATTGTGAGCCTCATGCTTTATTGATATAGAATCTATATCCGAAACATATTGGATACTATGAGTTCCTGGAACTCCAGGCTCTCTAAATGATGTAATTGGAATTTCGTTTATCTTGTTCTTAGGTTTTTCACCCTCCCCTAATACCCAAGATTTATATTCTTGGTGGTTATTAATCAAATCTTCGGCAAGATGAATTGCAGTTCCGCTAGGTGCATCTAATTTTTCAAGATGGTGTATTTCATCAAGTTGGGTTGAATAATCTTTATGATTTGACATTAAAGAAGCTAATTTTTTATTCAATTCAAAGAAAATATTAACACCTACGCTAAAGTTGGATGCATATAGCAAGCTTCCATTGGCTTGAGACACTTTATTTTCTATGTCTGTTAACTTATCTAACCAAGCAGTTGTACCCACAACAATAGGCGTGTTATGGCTTAAACAATGATTGATATGAGGTATTGCTAGCTCTGGACGAGTAAATTCAATAGCAACATCACAATTTGACATATCAAAATCATCAATAGAAGCAGATGAATTTGATTTATAAACAATCTCATGACCTCTTTGAATGGCAATTTTTTCAATCGCCTTTCCCATTTTACCATAACCTATAAGCACTATTTTCATGAGGGTATTTTAAGTATGCGAAATTAATTAAAATGAAACGTTAATGAAACACCTGGGAATGCACCAGCTACAAAACTTGGTCTAAGCTGAAAACTTATATCATCTGAAATGTCAAAATTGCAAAAATGAGCTTCAATATGAGCATCAGCAATTTGGAGCAAATACATTCCTCCGAAACCAAAAATTGATGCATCTCTTAAATCTAGATACTGTCGATATAAAGTGATTAATGCATCATCATCATAAACAGCATAGTCAGCATTTAATTGACCACCATTTTGACGATTTTTATATTCTGTTTTAAAAGATGCAGCTGTAATTTGATTGTAAATCAAAGAATACCCTGTATATCCAAGACCAGCATAAATAATAGGTAGTTTCCAGAATGCCTTTTTTTTACCCTTTGGCATTGCAATGTGATTGTAAATCTGACCAGCACCAGGAATAATAGTTGAAAGTATTGTTGCTTTATAAACAGAATGTTTTTGGATGGTATCAAGATTAACTGAATTGGTATCCTGAGAAAACCCATTTAAACACATAATCAGAATTAAAAAAGAAAATAAGATTTTTTTCAACGCTTCAAAATTGCAATTATTCTATTTAAATCAACATCTGAGTTAAAATGAATTAATAATTTTCCATTTCCTGTTTTTGATTTTTTGATATGAACTTTTGAAGATAACTTATCACCCAAAAAATCCTGAAATGTAGATTGATCGTTAGACAACAAAAGATTTGACGTTTGTTTCTTAGTTTTTGTCTTAACGGTTTTATTCATTGACTCAACCTCTCTTACGTTTAAACTGTTTTCTAAGATTTGTTTTAATTTATCCAATTGCTCTGCTTCTGTTTCAAAACTTAGCAATGCTCTTGCATGCCCCATTGATATTTTATTGTCTCTGAGAGCAGTTTGAATATCAGCGGGTAGTTTAAGCAAGCGTAAAAAATTTGAAATACTAGATCTAGACCTAGATATTTTTTTACTAAGCTGCTCCTGTGTTTGATCACACTCTTGCATTAATCTTTCGTAAGACTGTGCGATTTCAATTGGATTAAGATTTTCTCTTTGTATATTTTCGACAAGAGCCATTTCAAGCATTGATTGGTCATTGGCAACCCTAATATAGGCTGGTAAATTTTCAAGACCTATTAATTGAGATGCTCTGAATCTTCTTTCACCTGAAATCAATTGGTATCGACCATTGCCCATTTTCCTTAATGTTAAAGGCTGAATTATTCCATGTGTGGCAATAGACTGAGACAATTCAATTAATGCATTTTTCTCAAAATATACACGTGGATTAAACGGGTTTGTATCAATTAATTTGGAAGGAATAGTCGATATTGAACCAACAAGAGCTGAAATGTCTGACTTATTTGTAATGTCAGTATCATCACTCTGAAGAAGGGCACTTAAACCTTTTCCTAAAGCTGGTTTTTTTTTAGATTTAGAGTTCATTGTCTATACTAATTATCTTATCTTGATTTTCAATTTTTGTAAGGTTGTTTTTTTGAAGAATTTCTCTTGCAAAATTCAAGTAATTAATAGAACCTTTACACGAAGCATCATGCATAACGATTGTTTTGCCATAACTTGATGCCTCACTTAATGTAGTATTTCTATGAATAACCGTATCAAATACCAATTCTTGAAAATGAGTTTTTACCTCATCAACAACCTGATTTGCCAATCGAAGTCTTGTGTCATACATAGTAAGTAAAATACCTTCAATATCAAGATCTGTATTCATTCGTTTTTGAACAATTTTAATGGTGTTTAGTAATTTGCTTAACCCCTCTAATGCAAAAAACTCACATTGAACTGGAATTAGAACAGAATCAGCAGATGTTAAAGCATTAACCGTTACCAATCCTAAAGAAGGAGAGCAATCTATTAAAATAAAGTCAAAATCGTCTTTAAATTGATCAATTGTTTTCCTAAGCAATTTCTCTCGATCAGGAAGACTGATCATTTCAAGTTCAGCTCCAACCAAATCAATATTAGAAGGTAAAATATGTAAATTGGGGCTATCTAAACTTTCAATTAATTCATTGGGATCATTTTGATTGATTAAACAATCATAAATATTACCCGTTTTTCTAGGGTCTAATCCCAAACCAGAAGTTGAATTGGCTTGAGGATCAGCATCAATAATGAGTGTTTTATACTCTAAAACACCTAAACATCCTCCTAGATTTATCGCAGTTGTTGTTTTTCCAACGCCACCTTTTTGATTCGCTATTGCAATTACTTTTCCCATACATTAAAACATTGCTTAAAGTTAAGCTTCTTTTATTAAAAATTTCTACGTAAACATTAGATTTTATAAACAAATTGAGGTTTTTTTAAACAAAAAGAACATTAAATGAACATTAGAACGTTTATTATAAAGTTTAATTGCCATAAACATTTAAATTATGGGCATTAAATTTGTTCAGATTCATAGATATGAAAAACACCATTTTTTTAATATTATTAATAACAACTGGTTTTTGTTTCGGTCAAGAACCCAAGTTTGATAAATTAGAGCAGTTGTATAGCCAAGGGCATTACAAAATGGTTCATAGAAAGGCAAATCGATTAATAAAGAAACAAGAATACAATTATTCACTAATCCCCTCCTATTATATAGCGATTACCCAAATTCAGCTTTCAACTGATAATTATTGGTTGAAAAAGCATCCAGATGCATTAGTAGATTCAAAAAACAGAATTATAGAAATTAAAAAAAATACTGAAGGAAAGAGAATCATAGAAACTCACATAAATGAAATTGCAGAATTAAGAGAAGATATTTTGAATTGGCATTCTGTTAATCAATCTATGAAAAATATTGGAATTGAAAGATGGACACAATTAGAACACATATTTGAAATTTTATTTAAAGACATATCAATTCCTGAAATAACTCCCATAGCTAATGAAAGTAATATTGGAGATAATTCTTTAAATAAAAACAGAAGAAAAATTATTAAAGAAGCATCTAAACACATTGGCACTCCTTATTTATGGGGAGGAACTACAACAAATGGATTTGATTGTAGTGGATTTACTCAATATGTTTATAAAAAAAATAGCCTAACAATACCAAGAGTTGCAAAACATCAATATGCAAATGCAAAAAAAATAAAAGAAAAGAATCTAAAAACAGGAGATCTTGTTTTTTTCAGTAATTCATCAAAAATTTCACATGTAGGAATCATATACTCTATTAAAGATTCTGAAATCAAAATGATTCATGCAAGTTCTTCTAAAGGAATTACAATAACAGATTTAAAGAAATCAAAATACTGGATGACGAGATTGAAAGGATATGGCACTTTTATTGAAAAATAAACCTCTAATTATTTGCTTTTGATATTTCCACAGCACAAACCAACTCCCACAGTAATCTTGCTCCAACATTTGCATCCCAATCATTATATGGATTTGGAGAAACCTCACACAAATCAAAACCGATTATTTTTCTGCCAGATTCGGCAATTTTAAAAATTAAATAGATTATTTCATCATAATTTATCCCCCCAGGTACAGGTGTTCCAGTATTTGGACATAAAGATGGATTTAAGCCATCAACATCAAAACTTATATAAACATTTTGAGGTAAATCATTTAATATGACTTCAGTTTGCTCATCCCATGTTTTACCAGAAAACTTTTCTTCTTTTAAAACTGAATCAAAATAGCTTATAATTTTTTCAGAATTAATTGAATATTCAAATTCTTGGCTTGAAAAATCTCTAACACCTAGCTGAACTAATTTAGTTACATTAGTACATTCCTGCAGGATATTATGAAAAATTGAAGCGTGTGACTGATGTATTCCTTGATATGACTGTCTTAAATCACAATGGGCATCAATCTGCAAAATACCAAAAGCGCTATATTTTTCATTTAATGCCATTAATAAACCTAATGGAACAGAATGCTCACCACCTACTACTGAAACAATAATATCTTTATTTAACAATACCTTAGAGCGTTCGTATAGATTGTCTCTTAAAGCATTTTGAGAATTATTTACAACATTAACAAATTCTTGAAATTTCAAGCTTTCAGATAAGTCACCCCCGTTTTCTAGAAATTGATTATAAGATAAATACTCTTGACTTAATTTATCATTTATTTTTTGCCACTCTGATGAGATTTTAGCAAAATAAACTTTTATTTGATCTGCATTATTAAGTTTTAAATGACAGAAATCTAGTTGTGTAGAAGCTTTTAAAATAGCTTTAGGAGCCAAAGAAGAGCCCTTTTTATATGAAGCTGTTACATCCCAAGGAATCGGGATAATTACATGTTCTGCATCAATCTCTTCAATAGGAAATCCGAAAATATTACCATTGGAAACACCAACACCATTCGGATTAAAAGTCATAAAATTATTGAGTTACTATCGGTTGGGGTATTTAATATACATTTCAACTCGACGATTCAGTTGTTTTCCAGCCTCAGATGAATTTAAGAATTTTGGCATTTTCTCACCATATGATTCAACTTTTATTCTATCTGAACTGATTCCAAGAGATGTTAGATACTTTTTAATTCTTACAGCTCTATCTAAAGATAATTTATCATTTGCGTCTTCCTCTCCAACATTATCTGCATGTCCAGCTAGTAAAAGAGTAGCAGATTTATTTTCTTTTAACAATAAAACCACTTGTTTTAATGTTGGAATATAATGAGATTGAATGTTATCTTTTAGCTTGACGAAATGTATATCTCCAAGACTAACCAAACCTTTTTGAGTCATAAAACTTGTATTGGTGTTATTTGAAGGATTGGAGTTGTTGTTAGTATTGTTATTTCCGTTATTGGTATTGTTATTTGAGTTGTTATTAGTGTTATTATTACCGTTATCAGTATTGTTATTGCTGTTATTGGTATTGTTATTTGAATTGTTGTTAGAGTTATTATTACCGTTGTTGGTATTATTGTTTCCGTTGTCGGTATTGTTGTTTGAATTGTTGTTAGAGTTATTATTACCGTTGTTGGTATTGTTGTTTCCGTTGTCGGTATTGTTATTGCCGTTATTGGTATTG
>NZQU01000031.1 GCA_002696025.1 Crocinitomicaceae bacterium | reverse complement strand
TAATTCACAATTTAGAGAAGTTAGAACCTTATCTTCTCGCATCAATTCTATTAATAAGTTCTGTCTATTTACTCTCCAATATTCTTTTCCAATTAATACAATAGGTCTTCTTGTGATTTTTCCAGTTTGAATCAAAGTCATTGCTTCAAAAAATTCATCAAGTGTTCCAAATCCACCTGGCAAAATGACAAATGCTTGTGAATACTTTACAAAAATTACTTTTCTAACAAAAAAATAGTCAAATTCTAAATTATGTTCAGGGTCTATATATGGGTTGAAATGTTGTTCAAAGGGCAATTCTATATTTAAACCAACAGACTCCCCATTACCTTGTTGAGCTCCTTTATTAGCAGCTTCCATGATTCCAGGTCCACCACCAGAAATAATCCCATAACCAGCTTCTGCAAGCTTTTGTGAAACTTCAACACCTTGTTTGTAGTATTTATTTTCCTCTTTGGTTCTTGCGGACCCAAAAACAGAAATACAAGGTCCTATTTTGGACATTTTATCATAAGCATCTACAAATTCAGACATGATTTTGAAGATTGACCAACTGTCATTACTTTTGATTTCATTCCAATTTTTTTTGACTTTATTCATTAATTCATTTTATTAATTATTAAGACTAAATTAAAAGAAAAAAACAAGAAGCATTATACATATTAAAAACATAATGAACTTTAAAAAATTATTTACGCTAATTTGTTTCTTTTATATAAGTTATGGCTATTCTCAAAATTCTTTTTTAGAGTATTCAGATACAATAAATAAACCAAGAGTTATAGGTGTTAGTTCAGGTCAAATATCTTTAGTTGGATTAAGTTCTGTTGGACTATATTCTCTTTGGTATTCAAAAGAAAGCATGAGTGAATTTCATTTCTTTAATGATTGGAATAACTGGAATAATATGGATAAAGCTGGACATATTTACAGTGCATATCATTTATCAAAAATCTCATCTAATTTGTTTTCATGGGCAGGAGTAAATAAAAAGAAGAGTGTTCTTCTAGGGAGTTCAATTGGATTAGGATTTCAATCAATAATTGAAATAATGGATGGTTTTAGTTCAAAATGGGGGTTTTCATATAGCGATATGGGGTCAAACATTATAGGAACATCTCTTTTTGCAGGACAGGAGCTATTGTTTAATAAACAAATATTAATACCCAAATTTTCATACCATAACACACCCTATTCTGAACTGAGACCAGAAGTTTTAGGAAGAAATCAAATTGAAAAAATATTAAAGGATTACAATGGTCAAAGCTATTGGATTTCTTTTTCTCCCAAATCAATTTTAAATAGTATATCTATACCTGAATGGTTTTGTTTTTCTTTTGGTTACAGCATAGATCAAAGAATTTATGGTGACCAAAATAGTGTGGTTTTTCAAAATCAAGAATACATATCAAATAAAGAAATTTTATTTTCACTAGACATAGATTTAAGCAAAATAAAATGTAAAAACGCATTTATTAAAACAATTTTAAATCAATTAAATTACCTAAAAATACCATTCCCAACAGTCTCATTTTCAAGCAATAAGCTTACTTTTTACCCCTTATATTTTTAAATAAAATAAATAATTGTTTAACTTTTATTTTGATTTATTAAACAAAAGTGTTTATATTTGTTTCGTAAACATTAAACAAATTGCTATGTCAACGATAGAATTTAACCAAGCTTTATTAGATATTGAAAACAAATTAATTTCATTTGCCTATACCTTTACTAGAAGCAGTGAAGATGCTAGAGACCTAACTCAAGAGACCATTCTTAAAGCAATACGTTATAAAAAACAATACACACCAAAAACAAATTTTAAAGCATGGGCTTTTACTATAATGAGAAATACATATATTAATCAATATAGAAGGAAGGTACACTCTAAAACCATTTTTGACTATACCGAAAATTCCTATTTGACCACAAACAAAGCTATTTCTGATAATTCACCCTATGAAAGCATTCAAATGAAAGAGATATTATCCAAAATAGATCTACTTTCAAGTGAATATAAAGTTCCTTTTGAACTTCATGTTCAAGGTTTCAAATACAAAGAGATATCAGAAAAATTAGACATTCCTATTGGTACCGTAAAAAGTAGAATCTTTATAGCTAGAAAAAAATTAATAGATTTACTCCCTGATTATTCTTTTTCTTTTAATTAAAGCATGAAAAAAAAAACGATTGTTATAGGTGGGGGAATTGCAGGATTATCTGCTGCTTCATTTCTTGCTAAGTCGGGTTTTGATGTTACTTTATTAGAAAAAAACAACCATTTAGGAGGTAGAGCTCGTAAATTTTCAGACTCGGGTTTCACCTTTGACATGGGTCCGAGTTGGTATTGGATGCCTGATGTTTTTGAAAAATTTTACAACGAGTTTGGACATACAGCATCTGACTTTTATAACCTAAAAAGATTAGACCCATCCTACAAAGTTTTTTGGGAAGATGATAGCAATGATGATATTCCAGCATCAATGATTGAAATCTATGAATTATTTGAAAAGCATGAACCTGGAAGTTCAATTAAATTAAAAGAATTTTTAAAGGATGCAGAGTTCAAATACAATGTTGGAATGAATGAATTTGTTTACAAACCAAGCTTAAGTTTATCAGAATTCATTGATTTTCGTATTGTAAAAAGTGCTTTCAAACTTCACTTATTTAAGCCCTTCTCTGTATACGCAAGGAAATATTTTAAAAACCCTAAATTACTTTCTTTAATAGAGTTTCCTACTCTTTTTTTGGGTGCCATGCCCAACAGAACTCCCGCATTATACTCTTTGATGAACTATGCGGATATTTGCCTTGGGACTTGGTATCCCGAAGGAGGTATGCATAAAATTATCGAAGCATTTGAAAAAATTGCAATTGAGCAAGGAGTTCAAATAGAAAAGAACAACAATGTTGAAAATTTTAATTTTATCAATAAAGCTATAGATTCAGTTAAAACGAAAAATAAAACCTACGCATCGGACATAGTTGTTTCTTCAGCTGATTATCATCATACTGACCAAGATTTATTGGGTTCTAAATCTAATTATACTTCTTCATATTGGAACAAAAGAGAAATGGCTCCATCAAGCCTTCTATTTTATGTTGGAGTTAATAAAAAACTTAAAAACATTAGGCACCATAATTTGTTTTTTGATGAAAGTTTTGAAAAGCATTCTAAAGAAATTTATATTGACCCTAAATGGCCTATGGCGCCTCTTTTTTATGTTTGTGCACCATCCATGACCGATCAAACTGTTGCGCCTGAAAACAATGAAAATTTGTTTTTTTTGATTCCAATCGCGCCTGACTTAAAAGACAATGAAGAGATTAGAAATCAATATTTTGATTTAATTGTTGATAGATTTGAGAAAAGAACTGGTAATAATATCAAATCTGATATTATTTACAAACGAAGTTATTGCATATCAGACTTCAAATCAGATTACAACGCTTTTAAAGGAAATGCTTATGGTTTGGCTAATACCTTAAAACAAACTGCTATTTTTAAACCATCGCTTAAAAACAAAAAACTTAAAAACATGTATTATACCGGGCAGTTAACTGTTCCAGGGCCAGGAGTTCCTCCATCAATAATATCTGGTGAAGTAGTTGCCAAACAAATCATAAAAGATTTTAAATAAATGAAAAAAATATTTGACAATATCAGTCATGAAATGAGCCAGCTTACAACAAGAAGATACAGTACTTCTTTTTCTTTGGGCATTCGTTTTTTAAACAAAGAGCAACACAAACCCATATATGCTATTTATGGTTTTGTTAGGTTTGCTGATGAGATTGTTGACAGTTTTCATGATTTTAACAAAAAAGAACTTTTTGAAAAATTTAAAGCAGATACATTTGAATCTATTGAAAATAAAATATCACTAAACCCAATATTAAATAGCTTTCAATGGGTTGTTAATACATACAATATTCCACATGAATTAATTACGCTTTTTTTAAATTCTATGGAAATGGATTTGACAAAAGAAATTTACAATAAAGAAAAATACGACCAATACATACTTGGCTCAGCAGAAGTTGTTGGATTGATGTGCCTTCAAGTTTTTCTAAATGGAGATCAAAAAAAATATTCAGAATTGAAACCTTATGCAATGAAATTAGGCTCTGCATTTCAAAAAATAAATTTTTTAAGGGATTTAAAGTCTGATTTTGAAAGTCTTGGTCGATGCTACTTCCCTGGAATTGAAATTAATGAGTTTGACAATAAAATCAAAAAGGAAATTGAATCTGATATAGCTAATGATTTTAAAATTGGATTCGAAGGAATTCAAATGCTACCCAAAAATGCAAAACTTGGAGTTTACATAGCTTACATATATTACTTCAACCTTTTCAAGAAAATAAAGAAATTGCCAGCTAAAGAGGTTTTAAATAGTAGAATAAGAATTTCTAACAAAAGGAAAACCTCTCTCTTTTTTGTGTCTTATTTTAAACTTAAGTTCAACTACATATAGTAATGGATAATGACATTGTATTAGTTAATGAAAAAGATGAAGTCATAGGTGCAATGAATAAATTATTAGTTCACCAAAAAGGTCTTCTACATAGAGCATTCTCTATTATTCTTTTAAATGACATTGGTCAAATGTTAATACATCAAAGACATATGAACAAATATCACTCAGGTGGATTGTGGTCAAATGCATGTTGTAGTCATCCTAAAAAAGATGAGAAAACAATCGATGCTGCGAAAAGAAGATTACATGAAGAATTAAACATGTCTTGCCCTCTAGAACATATTTTTTCTTTTAAATATAAAGTAGCTTTTGAAAACAACCTTGTAGAGCATGAGTTTGACCATGTTTTTATTGGGCGAACCAATCATACACCTAACTTTAATAAAGATGAGATTTCAAATATTAAATGGATTGATATTGATCTCTTACTTGAAAAAGTAAAAAAAGAACCTCATAAATTTACATTTTGGTTTAAATTATTAATGAATGATTATTTTCACAAAATAAATAAACATTTAAAATGAAAGTTTGTCGAATTGCTTACTTTAATTCTGCCCATCGATTATACAATCCAGAGTGGAGCGATGAAAAAAACAATGAAGTTTTTGGAAAATGCAACAACCCCAATTACCATGGTCATAATTATAAAATTGAGGTTTGGATTGAAGGTTCTGTTAATCAAGAAACTGGCTATTTGATTGATTTAAAAATTTTAAAACAAATTATCAAGGATGAAATAACGGATGCATTTGACCATAAAAACTTAAACCTTGATTGTCCTGAATTTAAAAATTTAATCCCCACATTAGAAAACATTTGTATTGTTTGTTGGAATAAATTATCAAAAGCCTTAGATAGTTCTTTAAATTTAAGTGTGAAAATTTGGGAAACAGAAAATAATCTAGCAGAATATAGTGGAGAATAATTAAAATTCATGAATTAAGTTAGGGTAATCCGTAATTACACCATCCACTCCTTTTTTAATTACTTTTTTTATGGCACTTTTAGAATTAACAGTCCAGGGAATTACTTTGATGTTTAATTTATGCAATTTTTTAACCTGACACGACCTAAGTGTCTTATAATTAGGACTATATGCAAAAGGTTTAAATGAAATTTTCTTTAGATTTTTTTTGATGCTTTTGCTGTTATTGGTTAATAAGACAAGCTTAATTTTATCATCCATTTTATGAAGTTCTTCTAATATTCTTGTATCAAATGATTGAAGGGTTAATTGACTTTCAATACCCAAGGCTTTAATTTCTTTTAAAACTAAAGCAGAGAAAACATCAGGAAAAGGAACAAAAACCCCGCTCCAATCAAGTTTCGATTTCAGTTCAATGTTATAACGAATATTGTTTATGTTGGCACTTTCACATTTTTTATTCACAGCCAATATCACCTCTTTTAAAGTTGGCTTAGAAACAGATACTTTTTGTTGATCAAGAAATCTTTTGTGGTCTTTTACACCACATTCAACAGACTGGATTTGACTTAAATTGAGCTTATAAATGTTATTTTCAAAAAGAGGTTTATCACAAATCTCATCAGAAAACCAAGGCTCATGAGAAACAACAATTTGATTATCCTTACTAATAACTACATCAAATTCTAGAGTGTTAATAGGATAATTAAGAGCATTTTCAAAACCGTAAATACTGTTTTCGGGAAACAAGCCTCGAGCACCTCGATGACCCTGCCAATCTATTTGCTTAGTGGTTTGACATATTGTATTGTCAAAAGCAAATAAAAAGAAAGAAAAAAGAAATATAAACCCTTTCATTTTGTTTGATTGAAATTATATCCTAAATCTAAGAAAAATATGCGTACGATTTTTCTACTTTTGCAACATGATTATACTTGATCAAATTGGTGTTCATTTACCTCAGGGGTATCTATTCAAAAAAATAAACTTACAGATCAATAAGGGAGAAAAGGTTGGATTGGTTGGAAAAAATGGCGCTGGAAAATCTACTCTTTTAAACATCATAGCAAAAAAACAAGATGCATCTGAAGGAAAAATAATACTATCAAAAGACAGTACAATAGGTTTTTTAACTCAAGATATAATTATTGAATCAAATGAAAGTGTTTTCGAATACCTTAATCAATCTAATAAAGAGCTTAATAAAATATCTTTTAGATTAAATGAAATAAATCATGAACTTGTCACCAGAACAGATTATGAATCAGCAAGCTACTTATCGTTATTAGATGAATTAACCGAACTAAATGATTCTTTCTCTCTACTTGATGGATATACCTGGAAAGAAAGAATATCCAATACCTTAAAAGGTCTTGGATTTAAAGAGAATGAATTAGAAAAGCCTTTAAATAAATTTTCGGGAGGCTGGAAGATGAGAGCTGAGCTTGCTAAAATATTGGTTAACAAACCTGATGTACTTTTACTTGATGAGCCGACAAACCATCTTGATATAATTTCTATTAGTTGGCTTGAAGAATATCTTCAAAAATTTGAAGGAATAGTGATTTTGATCTCCCACGATCGCTTATTTCTTGACAACATTACAAAACGAACATTAGAAATTAGTCTCGAGAAAATATTAGACTTCCCATATGCCTACACTAAATACAAAGCCATTAGAGAGGAAGAAATTGAAAGAACAATCCTTGCAAAAAAACAACAGGATAAAGACATTAAACAAACTGAAGTATTAATTAATAAGTTTCGAGCGAAAAAAAATAAAGCAGCATTTGCTCAGTCATTAATTAAAAAGTTAGAAAAAACAGAAAAAATTGAAGTTGAAAAAGACAGTATCTCCAAATTAAAGCTAACATTCCCTTTAAGTGTTCAACCGGGAAAGTGGGTTCTTGAATTGATTGATATGGGTAAAAGATTTGATCAAAACCTTATTTTTAAAAACATAAATATCACAGTAGGGAGAGGAGAAAAAATTGCATTACTTGGTCCAAATGGAGTTGGGAAAACAACACTATTAAACAGAATTATGGGTCTATTAAAGGGAGATGGTGAAGTCAACCTTGGTCACAATGTTAACATCTCGTATTTTTCTCAGAATAAAGCAGAAGAGTTAGACCCTGAGCTCTCAGTTTATGATACTGTAGATAAAACAGCCATTGGAGAAATTAGAAAGGATTTAAGAAGTGTCTTGGGTGCTTTTTTATTTAAAGGAGATGATGTTCTTAAAAAAGTAAAGGTTTTATCAGGAGGAGAAAGAACAAGACTTGCTTTATGTCAATTGCTACTTAGCCCATCTAACTTTTTAATTCTTGACGAACCCACCAATCACCTAGACATTGCAAGTAAAGAAGTTTTAAAAAGCGCATTGAAAAACTACCAAGGAACATTTATAGTTGTATCTCATGATCGAGAATTTCTTCAGGATTTAACGAATAGAATTTGGGAAATAGATAAACATACATTAAAAATTCATCACTACTCTGTTCAACAATTTATTAAAGAAAAACAAAACCATACTCAAGTTCAAACAATTCCTAAAAAAGAAGTCAAAAAAAATGTCAAAAACTCAAACAAATCAAAAGTAAATCCTGGTAAAATTGAAAAAGAAATCAGGCAAATAGAAAAAAAGATTTCAAAATTAGAAGAATTACAAAAAAAGATCCAAGAGGAGATGAATTCATTGGATTATTCAGATGAAGAAAAGTCAAATAATGTAATATCAAACTTTCAAAATAATAAGAAAGAATTAGACTTGTTAATGGATAAGTGGGAGGAATTGATGTCTAAAAGCAGTTAAATTCTATGTCTGTGCTTTCTTTTGAGTCTCCTATTGTTTCTTTTTATACTTTTTTTAGCATCCTTTGTCTGTCTTTTCCAATAGCTTTTATAAGCTTTTTTCTGATGCCTCTTAGATGCTCTTTGATTTTTCCTTTCTTTTCTATTTATTGATCTTTTCGCGCGAATTACTTTACGATCTTCTTTTGAGAATTTTGCGTTATTACAACAACAAAACAATGACAATAAAAAAGATAAAATTATAAACCTTAAAAAAAGAAAATTGACTTTCATTTTTGTACCTTTACCGTATGAAGATACTGGTTTTTTGTGTTTTTTCATTGTTTTTGGTGAGTGCATCATGTACAAAATCACCAAATCACCCTGTTCCTTATATACCTTTTGACTTTACAATAGACTTAACTTTACCAAGTTATAGTTCGCTTGTAGGTGTAGGAAATTGGGCCTATGTCGTTGGTGGTTCTCGAGGAATCATTGTATACAGAAGATCTATAGATGAATTTATCGCCTTTGATCGGCACTCCCCTATGGATCCTAACGGAACATGTGAATATCCTCTTTTTCCTGACCATGATAATTTTCTTCTTCTTAAAGATACTTGTTCATCGGCCTTATTCTCTTTGTATGACGGATCACCGTATTCTGGAAGTGAATTTGGACTTCGACAATATGCAACATCATTCAACGGAAGTAATTTACTTAGAATTTATAATTAAATCGATGGGAGATATAAAGGTCACAATTATAGATAGAGAAGGCGAATCACACGAATTGCTTGGCCCAACAGATATGAATATGAATATTATGGAGTTGTGCAAAGCCTACGAACTACCTGTAGAAGGGGAATGTGGAGGAATGGCACTTTGTGCAACCTGTCAATGCTATCTCGAGTCAGAAACAGATTTACCAGAACAAAGTGATGACGAACTCGACATGCTTGATCAAGCATTTTTTGTTGAAGACAATAGTCGTTTGGGATGCCAAATTCATTTAAATGATTCCATTGATGGAATTGTCCTCAGGCTTGCGCCAGAATAGATTAATGTTTCTGAAGTTTCTTGATTAGTTTTAAAATAGATCTTCTTGGCATAAAGGACATAATTCCATTAACAAATACACTTAAAGATTTTTCTGTAATTGCCACCAAACGTCCTTTTAACATTCCTCTATAACCAATTAATGCAACATAACGAGCTGATTTTGCTTTTTTGAAAAAAGGGTGTTTACCCATACCTGCAACATTTTTAAATTCTGTTTGAACTGGGCCGGGACACAAAGCCGTTACTGTTATACCATGATCTCTAACTTCATGATCTATTGCCTGCGAAAATGACAACACAAATGCTTTGGTAGCAAAATAAACAGCTTGTAATGGACCCGGTAAAAAACCAGCTATGCTTGCGGTATTTAAAATTTTACCTTTTTTTCTTTGGATCATTCCTTGTAAAATACCATGTGTAATTTCAACATAAGAAGAAACATTTAAACGAATCATTTCCTTTTCTTTTTCAAGATCTCTATTATGAAATTCACCATAGCCTCCAAAACCAGCGTTGTTCATCAAATAATCAATTTCAATACCTCTAGCTTCTACTTCATTTACAAGAGCTGATCCAGCACCATATATGCTTAAGTCTAATGGAATTACAACTACTTTAATTTTATAGGTTTTTTCTAGGTCAATTTTAAGGTTTTCTAGCTCCTCTTCTCTTCTTGCAACAACAACTAGGTCTCCCCCATTTATTGCATGAATTCTGGCAAGTTCTTTTCCTATTCCACTTGACGCGCCTGTTATTAAAGCAACATTTTTCATATTATTAAAACGATTTTATAATGATGATATTATAACAATATCATAAATTTGATTATTATTATTGTAAAACCATGAGGAATTTTTTCTTTTTTATTTCTTTCATTCTTGTTTTCAATTCAAGTGCCCAAGAAGAACTTAAAATCTGTTCATTCAATATTCAGTTTTTAGGTCACTTTAAAAATAAGCAGAATAAAATATTAGCCTCTTCTATTAAAACATATGATATAGTTGTCATTCAGGAAATGGTAGCGCCTCCAAGCAATGGAACATATTCTGACAAAACACCTTATAAAATAGACCTAGAAAGTGCTGGATTTACACATGAAATGCAGTTAAATGGATTTAAATATTGGTTGTCTACTGATGATACTGGCCCCACAAAAAACCAAACAGCATCTGCTGCAAGTGAATGGTGGATTATTTTTTACAAACCAAATAAGATAATGGCTGATTCATCTAGGTTTTATGGGTTCATTTCATCGCCATTAAGTGGCAACTTATCATATGAACGTGTTCCTTTTGCATTTCCATTTCAATCATTAAACAAAAAAACCACATTCACATTAATTCCTGTTCACTTAAAGCCTGGAAACAGAAAAGAGGACCAAATAAGAAGACAAGATGAATTAAAAAATATTTTTAATTGGATTGCATCTCAAAAAGAAAAAAACAAAGACTTTATCGTCCTTGGTGATTTTAATATTTATAAAAAAGAAGAATTTATTCATTTTGAAAAAGATAATATATACAGTTTAAATAAAGAATGTTTGCCTACAAACACAAAGCTCTATGAAACCCTAAAAAAAGGAAAACCATATGACCATGTATTTTACAATAACTACACAAAAGAAGAAATTAAAAAAAACTCGTTTAACGTAGTTGACATTAGAAAAGAACTAATAAAAATGGACTCATCATATGTTATAATGCCCTATGATCACAAAAGCTTTAGAACAAAATATTCAGATCATTTGCCTATTTCTTTTGAGCTGCTTCTCAATAAAGATTCTGATTGATTCTAATCGTTTAGTATTTTTTGAATGTCGGGTTTAAAATACAATTCCGACTTTAAAACCTTTCCATCTTCACGATATATGGGGTTTCCATTCGCATCAAGCTTGCTCATGTTGGAACGTTGAATTTCTTCAAAAACCTCAATAATTTTATCTTGCATTCCATGCTTTAAAATAGTTCCACAAAGGATATACAATTGATCGCCAAGTGCATCAGCCACCTCAATCATATCTCCATCTTTTGCAGCCTCTAAATATTCTTCGTTTTCTTCACGCATCAAATTGTATCTAAGCATGATGTCATCAGAATTAAGATCTACAGTTGGCTTGTAGTTATTTTCTATTGAAAAGGCCTTGTGAAATTTTTCAACACAAGAAATTATTTCTTTAAAATCCATTTTTAAACTTGATTTAATTATTCTTACAAAAATAAATGAATTAAGATATTAACAGATAAGAAAAACAATTAATTAATTTTGCTTTAGCTAAATATTAAATATGACAGAAAACAACTCATCAAAAAGACCCTCCTTTTTAACACTATTATGTGTTTTAACATTTATTTATAGTGGGTTTTCATTAGTTAGTGCATTGAATAGTATTACCAATGGACCTCCTAGTGCAAAAGAAATAAGAATTCAAGATGCAGAATTATCTAAATCTATTAAAGATTTAAAAAAAATTGAAGGCTCTGAAACAGCTATTAATCTTATTAAAAAATTTGATGAATTCAATAAGTTGGTAAGCAAAAATTTTTGGTTTTTTTCAATATCAAGCTTAATCATATCATTATTAGGGATATTTGCTGCTCAAAGAATGTTTACAGGGTTTAAAATTGGGTTTCATTTATACATTGCCTATTGCCTAATTGGCTTATTAGTTTTTTATGTTGTAATTCCAGCACAATCCATCCCCACAAGCATGGTGATTTTTTCTTTAATTATTAGTGCACTATTTATTTGGATGTACTCAAGAAACCTTAGCTGGATGAACAAGGGTGAAAATGGAATTATTGAATAAAAACAAACATGAGTAATCAAATTATTATAGGAATTTTGATTGGGTATTTTGCCCTATTGATGCTCATCTCTTTTTTCACTTCAAAAGATGCCAACTCTCAAACATTTTTTACAGGAAACAGAAAAAGCCCATGGTATATTGTTGCTTTTGGTATGATTGGAGCTTCATTAAGTGGTGTTACATTTATATCAGTTCCAGGCTGGGTTAATGATTCAAAATTTAGCTATATGATGGTTGTTTTTGGCTATCTAATTGGTTATTTAGTTATTACCTTTCTGTTACTACCACTTTATTATAAATTAAATGTCGTTTCCATTTATGAGTATTTAAAAGAACGATTTGGTAACAAAAGTCATAAAACAGGTGCCTTTTTCTTTTTAATCTCAAGAATATTAGGTGCAAGTTTTAGGCTGTATCTTGTGGCTATTGTTTTGCAACAATTTGCTTTTAATGACATCTTTATTTTTGGAAAGCCCTGGCCTTTTTCATTAACAGTCATTTTATCAATTTTACTTATTTGGGTTTATACTTTTAGAGCCGGCATTAAGACCATTGTATGGACTGACACATTACAAACCTTATTTATGCTTTTAGCAGTTGGTATAGGTGTCTTTATGATTTTAAATAAAATAGATTTAAGTTTTTCAGAATTTATTGTTTCTTCAGAAATATCAAACTATAATGATATAATCATCTCAAATGACTTCTTATCGAAAAATCATTTTATCAAACAGTTTTTAGGAGGTGCATTTATTGCCATATGTATGACTGGTCTTGACCAAGATATGATGCAGAAAAACTTAAGCTGTAAGAATTTAAAAGATGCACAAAAAAACATGATTTCATTTAGTGTTGTTCTTGTCCTAGTCAATTTTTTATTTTTAATGCTTGGTGCTCTCTTATTTATTTATGCTGAGAAATCAGGAATTGCAATTCCCGAAAAAACAGATTTACTTTTCCCAACAATTGCTCTTAATTCTGACCTTGGACTTGCCATGGCTGTAACCTTTTTACTCGGATTAATTGCAGCTGCTTATTCAAGTGCTGACTCTGCACTCACATCATTAACCACCTCATTTTCTATTGACTTTTTATCAATTGAAAATAAGAGTGAAAAAAAACAAAATAAAATTAAAAATAGAACCCATATCCTAATGTCTTTTGTTTTGGTATGTGTGGTGATTGTTTTCAATAATTTAAATGACAAAAGCGTGATTTCTGAATTATTAACAATTGCAGGATACACATATGGACCTTTGCTCGGTCTGTTTTCTTTTGGGCTATTTAGCAAACGAAAATTAAAAGAAAAATGGGTGCCTTTTATCTGTATATTGATTACATTATTAATTTACACAATCAATATGTTTTCTGAAGCGCTTTTATTTGGGTATCAATTTGGCTATGAATTGCTTATATTTAACGGACTACTTACTTTTATTGCATTGTATTTAATATCATACAAGCCAAATAAAAGCATTCAAAAAACTGAAAAAATCTTAAGATGAATTTAATTCTTGATGATCACAATTTACACAAATCATTTGCGCCACTAAGCCTTACAAGACCTGTTGGTAATTTAAGGATTGGCATGCTTACAAATGATGAAAGATGGGCACATTATTTACCTGAAGCAAACATATCATTTAAAACTGAAGATTATCTTTCGAAGCAATTTAAATGTATTGAAAGCAATAAAGACTCTATTATTGTGAATGCAGGAATCATCCCAAACAGTGATTTTGTTGCAACTGTAATAAATTTAAACAAGGATGAAGCACTTTATGTTAATGATGAAAAAGTAGCATATAAAGGAAATGCAAATACCAAGGTTAATTTCTGTGGGGAAGAACCCGTTTTCTTAACTAAAAGATGGCATCTCTTTCAAAAAAACCAAGAGGTCATTGAACAAGACTTTATATTACTTAAAGGTGATCGAAGCTCTCAAAAAATTTCTAGTAGTAATATTATTATTGGCAATGCTGAACAATTATTTATAGAGGAAGGAGCATCTGTTGAAGCTTGTACTTTAAACACAAATGATGGCCCCATATATATTGGAAAAAATGCAGTTGTAATGGAAGGCTGCATGATAAGAGGTGCATTTGCCTTGTGTGAGCATGCAACATTAAAACTCGGGACAAAAGTATACGGGCCAAGTTCTATTGGACCTCATTGCAAAGTTGGTGGAGAAATTAACAATGTGGTTTTTCAAGCATACTCAAACAAAGGACATGATGGTTTTTTAGGAAACTCAATTATTGGAGAGTGGTGTAATCTTGGCGCTGACACGAATACATCTAATCTAAAAAACAATTATGGAATGGTTGAGACCTACTCTTTTGAAAGCAATTCCATGATAAAAACAGACACCTCTTTTTTAGGTTTGTGTATGGGAGATCATTCCAAGTGTGGCATCAATACAATGTTCAATACCGGAACAGTAATTGGGGTTTCATGCAACATATTTGGAGCCAACTTTCCACCAAAGTAT
>NZQU01000030.1 GCA_002696025.1 Crocinitomicaceae bacterium | reverse complement strand
CTCCTCTTAATCCTAACCTTAAGCATTCAAGAGGAATAATTTCTTTTGGGCTTATGTTTCCAAGGTTAACTTCACTTCCGAATAGTTTAATAAACCAAACTTGTTGATTTTTTTGAGGAGCCTCCCATAAAATATTTTCTGGTGCAACTTTACTAATAATTCTATTAATTAATAGGGTATGGGCAGTCCCATTGGGTCTAAATACCCCAACATTTCCAGATTCTCTACCTTCTGCTATGACTTTCCAACTACCGGCTTCAAGCTCAGTAGTCATCATTCTGATCCACTTACCCGGTGAAATAAGAATGCCTGAGTCTTTAGAACCTACCTCAGATAATACGGTTCGTGTTTTTGATAGTTCCTGAATTAATTCACATTTTTGATTATGTGGTATTATAATGGATCCATCAGATATTTCAGCTAGATCAATATCTAATTCATCAAGGAGTTTAATATAGTCATTGAACTTTCCTCTTGCATAAAATGCTTCAAATAATGTGCCTCCTAAATAAGGTCTGATTCCCGCTTTTTTATATAGTGATATCTTTTTTTTCAGGTTTGGAGTGACAAAGGCTGTTCCAAAGCCAAATTTAACAATGTCTGTTAAATGACCTGAGGCTTCAATAAATTGTTCTGTTTCATTGACTCCAAGTCCTTTATCCATCATCATTGTAATGCCTTTATCTCTTGGTTTTTCTGAACGGCTTGGAATATGGGTAAGTTTAAAATTCATTTGAATCTTTAATTAAGATTTAGACAAAGATACAAATTCAGGTACTTCAAGAAAAACAGGATTGATGTCAAAGAGGAATAATGACTTCTCGTTATCTGTATCACATGATATCGAGAAAAGACCCAGGGCCTCTTTTTTTAATCCATTAATCCATTTAAGGTTGACTTCCCATATCCATGACTTTATATCTTGACCATTTGTTTCATTAAATTTTTGAATAAAGTTTAGCGCTGCTTTTTTATCTACTAAGGTGAGCATTTTAAGAAAGTCTGAAAGGCACTCCATGTCATTTGGGTCAAGTTCTAGAGAAATCTTATAATATTTTATTGCAGTTTTAAATTCTTTTTCTTTTTCATATGCACTAGCAAGAACATGGTTAATTCCAGAGTTTTCAGGCTCAATTTCAATGGTTTTATTAAAAATAACAATGGCCTCTTTAGTATTTCCCTTTAAATCTTCAATAATTCCAAGTCCAAGCCATGCTTGAGCAAAATTAGGAGATAGTTCTATACTTTTTAAGTAACAGTTTTTTGCAAGTTCAAGTTCTTCAAGTTGTTCATAAGCTTCACCCATATAACAATATGCCATTGGCTCTTCACCGTCAAGGTCTAGTGAGTTTTGAAAATGCTTAATTGCTTGATTGTGTCTTTCAATTGATAAATAAGCACTCGCTATATTGAAATGAGCAGCGGCAGAAGAATCGTTAATTAATATGCTATAATCAAATGCCCATATCGCTTTGTCAAAGTTTTCAGATCTAAGATATGCATTTCCTAAGTGATACCATGCAGAAAATGAGTATGGGTTTTCATCAATAAATTGAGTGATTTTATGAATAGCTTCTTCTTCTTTTTCTTCCTTTTCATAACAGTATGATAATTCAGATAAGGCAAATTCATTATGAGGATTGTGTGATAAAGCCTCGTTAAGAACTTTTATAGCTCCAGTGAAATTTTGATTGTGCTCATATTCCATGGCCATATCGACATAAATTTCATCTTTTTCCGCATTTTCACACTCATTTAAAGCCAATCGATAATATTTAATGGCATTTTTAGTATCTCTTAATTGACCAAGTAGAGATGCTTTGGTAAGAAATAGCTCTGCATTTGAATTTTCTAACTTTTCAAGTTCGTTTATTAATTTTAGGGCTTCAGATAAAAGACCTAAGCCTGTCATTGATTGTGCTTTTCTTAAGGTAAATATAGTGTTGGTAGGAAATATTTCAAGTCCAAAATCACAGGCGTCTTTTGCTTTTTGATAATGAGAGTGAATCAAATAATGGTCGATAATCATTTCAACTCGATCACTATCAATAAAGCCAATGCTTTCTCCTTTTAAATGGTTCTCAAATAATATTAAATCTTTTTCTAAGTTTTTCTTTGAAAATTCTTCGTCATTATCAAACATTCAGTACTTTTTTTTGTAAAAATACGTTATTAGACGAACGCTTATTGTATTATTTTAAATAGTTTATTAACATTTTATAGTCGATTAATTAACTTGTTGTTTCATAAGCTCTAATTATCAGTGTTTTGAGTCTTTTTAATCATATATATTTTATATTAATTCTTTATTTTAATATTGAATTGATATTGATTAGATTTGTTCCCTTATTTATTTAATATGGCATCCTATAAAAAAATAACCACTAACTCCCTTCAAGAAATGAAAATGAAAGGGGAGAAAATCAGTATGTTAACAGCATATGACTATTCGATGGCAAAAATTTTAGATGCATCAGGTATTGATGTTATTCTTGTCGGAGATTCGGCTTCAAATATAATGGCAGGTCATGAAACCACTTTGCCAATTACATTAGAGCAAATGATTTACCATGCTAGTTCTGTTGTTCGTGCTGTTCATAGAGCACTTGTTGTGGTTGATTTACCATTTGGATCATACCAAGGCAATTCAAAGGAAGCATTGTCAAGTGCCATTAGAATAATGAAAGAGTCTGGAGCACATGCTGTAAAGATGGAAGGTGGGAAGGAAATTATTGAATCTGTTGAAAGAATACTTACGGCTGGAATTCCTGTAATGGGGCACCTTGGATTAACCCCTCAATCAATCTATAAATTTGGAACTTATGTAGTTCGTGCGCAAGATGAAGAAGAGGCATTAAGATTAAAGGAAGATGCAAAAATACTTGAACAATCTGGTTGTTTTTCGGTAGTTCTTGAAAAAATACCCGCTTTGTTGGCTTCTGATGTTACCGGTATATTAAATGTTCCAACTATTGGAATTGGTGCAGGTAATGGTGTTGATGGGCAGGTACTTGTAATGCATGATATGCTAGGAATTAATAATGATTTCTCACCAAGGTTTTTAAGGAAATACAACAATCTTCATGATCAAATGATCAATTCATTTCAAGATTACATTAAGGATGTTAAAAGTGGAGATTTTCCTAATAATAAAGAACAATATTAATTTTTTTATTGAATGAAGATATCAGCATCTATATATAGTGATAAATCTAGATCTTTGAAAGATGTTGTTGATGATTTGGTTCAACATCAAGTCAATCTTTTACATGTAGATTGCAATGATGATCCATCTGTTTTTAATGATATAAAAGAAATTAGAAGTTTTTGTGATCTACCTATTGATTTACATCTAATTACATCTTCACCTGAAAAATATTTTGATTTACTTAGGGAAACGCCTGTTGATTATTTAACCATTCAATACGAATCCTTAAATCATGATAAGTTTCATGGTTTTAAAATTCCAAATGATCTATTATGTAAAAAAGGAATTGCTATTACAACAGAAACACCTATTGAAATATTTGAAAGTTATCTTGATTATGATTTTATTTTAATTATGGCTACAGTCCCAGGTCAAAGTGGGGGATTGTTTGATCGGGATAATTTTTATAAAATCAGAAAATTCAGAAAAAAATACCCTTCGAAGTCAATACATGTTGATGGGGGTGTTAATGGTGAGGTATCCTTTATTTTAAGAAATCTAGGTGTAAGTTGTTCAGTTTCAGGGTCATATTTATTTACATCTCCAAGTGTAGGACATGCATTGTTTAACTTACAAAGTAGGAATTTAGGGTCAACTTATACAGTGTCAGATTTCATGATTCCTATTGAAGAGTGTCCAGTTATTACCTCAAATGAATCGAGTTTAAAAACAACTCTACAAACCATTGAAAATGGCAATCTTGGATTTTGTCTAATTCTAAATAATGACCAAAAATTAGATGGTTTGATTTCTAGTGCAGATATAAGAAAGTCCTTATTAAATAATTTATCTGACTTAAAGAACTTGTCAGTTGATAAAATGATCAATTTCAATCCATTAACGGTTTTTGATCATAATACTGTAATTGATTTACTTAAAATAATTAAGTCAGCCAAATTCCCAGTTATGTATCTTCCTGTTGTAGATAAGGATTTTAAAGCCAAAGGAATTGTTAATTTTGTTCACTTAATTAAAGGTGAGGTATGATAATAAAGCTAAAGAATACAGTATCTGAGCAGGAGATTGATCAACTAAAATTTGATCATAAAGCTTTTCATATTATAAGTGAAAATAATCATTTGCTTATTACTTCTTCAGGTCTTAAAGAACTGCCAAATGATTTGGTAAATATTACAGATGAGTTTTGGGTCTTTGAAAATGATATGCAACTTTCTTCTAAAGCTTTTAAAAGTCAAAAAAGAAGTGTGAACATAGGTAATGTTAAAATAGGAGGAAATACAAATAATACCGTTTTGATAGGAGGACCTTGTTCAGTTGAGTCTGAGGAACAAATATCAAGTGCTGCAGAGCTTCTTGTATCTCTTGGTTTATCTGTTCTTAGGGGAGGATGTTACAAACCTAGAACAAGTCCATATTCTTTTCAGGGACTTGGTCTTGAAGGCTTGAAATTATTGGCTAAAATGAGGGATAAACATGGTGTTTCAGTTATTACTGAGGTTCGTGATGCTACTCAGATTAACGAGGTCATTGAATATGCTGATGTAATTCAGGTTGGTGCCAAGGCGATGTATGATCAAGGTATTTTAAGAGCATGTGCTAAAACAAATAAACCGATTCTAATTAAACGAGGTTTTGGTACGACCCTTCAAGAGTTTGTTCAAGCTGCAGAATTTGTTTTATCTGGTGGTAATGAAAATGTCATATTATGCGAAAGGGGTATTCGTACATTTGAAACTAGTACTAGATTTACTCTAGATCTTTGTGGTGTTGCTTGGTTGCAGGAAAAATCAAACCTTCCAATTATACTTGATCCTTCTCATGCTATGGGATATTCATATGCTATACCAAGTCTATCAAAGGCATGTGTTGCAATGGGGGTAGATGGTCTGCTTATTGAGGCTCATCCCAATCCGAAAATAGCGAAATCAGATGCAGCTCAGCAGCTTAATTATACTGAATTTAAAGACTTACTTAACGTTTTGAGACCAGTTGCTCAAAGTGTAGGATATAACATTATATAATGACATTATTAGAACAAAATATACTATCGCTGTGTAAAAAGAATGGAATTACTTTTGAACGATTTAAAGAAGATCTTGATATTGAAGATGTTCATGAATTAACAGTTTTTGATTTAGAAGCCATTTGTGAAGAATATGATACTGATTTAATGGCATTGCTTTTTAAAAAATTGCAACCGAACATCTGGTCTATGAAAGCTAAAGAGATTAAGTTATTGTTACTTGATGTCGATGGAGTAATGACTGATGGAGGAATGTATTTTACAGAGTCAGGTGATCAGTCAAAAAAATACCATACTCATGATGGAATGGCTATTTTGCATCTAACAAAAAGAAACTTTAATGTTGGTATTATTTCTTCTGGATTTAAAACCAATATGGTAAAGGATAGGGCTGATTTACTTGGTGTAAGTCATTTTTATGTTGGTCGAGATAAAAAAACAGATGTTTTAGCAAATTGGATCAAAGAGTTAAATATTGAATATAGTCAGATTGCCATGATCGGTGATGATATTAATGACCTTGGAATTATTAATAAAGTAGGTTTTTCAGCTTGCCCATCCAATGCTGTAAAACTTATTAAAGAGTCATGCGATGTTATTTTAAATAAAAAGGGTGGAGAAGGTTGTGTTAGAGAATTTATTGACACTTATCTATTGGATCAGCCTATATCTTAAATAAATTATAATGGATAAAATTAAAATTGGAGTAATTAGAGAGGGAAAAGTGCCCCCAGATTTTAGAGTGCCTCTCACACCAAATCAATGTGCAGAGATTAAATCAACATATAATAATGTTGACGTTGTAGTTCAAAGAAGTCCAATAAGAGCATTTACTGATGCTCAATATGCTGAACAAGGTATAGAGCTTGTTGATTCACTTGATTCATGTGATGTTATTTTAGGTGTCAAAGAGGTCAATCAAGAAGATCTTATTGAGAATAAATCTTTTATGTTTTTTTCTCATACCTATAAAAAACAACCTTACAACAGAGCGTTATTACAATCCATACTTTCAAAAAATATTAGATTGATTGATTATGAAGTTTTAAAAGACAAGCGAAATGTAAGATTATTAGGATTTGGAAGATATGCAGGAATTGTTGGTTGTTATAATGCATTCTTAACTTTTGGTTTAAAACATAACTTATATCATTTAAAGGCAGCCAATAAATGTGAAGATAGAAAAGAAGTTGAACGAGAATTAAAAAAAGTTATTTTACCTAACAATTTTAAATGTGTTTTAACGGGATATGGTAGAGTAGGTCATGGGGCAAGAGAAATATTAAGTTTACTGCCTATTAAAGAAGTTGACTATTCTGACTATTTATCAAAAGATTTTAACGAACCTGTATTTACACAGCTTGAAGTAAATAATTATTATGAAAGAAAAGACGGGTCAGAATTTATAAAAAAAGAGTTTTATCAAAATCCTGAATTATTTGACTGTGTTTTTTCAAAATATACAATCACTTCTGATATGTATATTCCTTGTCATTATTGGAGCGATAAAGCTGCTTTTATTTTAACAAAAGAGGCTTTGAAAAGTAATGATTTACGCATCTCAGTAGTAGCCGATATTTCTTGTGATATTGATGGTCCTATTGCTTCTACAATTCGTCCAAGTAAAGTTAAAGATCCTATTTATGGCTACAATCCTCAACTCGATAAAGAAGTTGATTATCTTGATGATGATGCAATTGCTGTAATGGCTGTTGATAATCTGCCTTGTGAACTTCCTAAAGATGCATCGGAAGATTTTGGTAATGAGTTAATCAAACACATCATCCCTTGTCTAGTTGGAGAAGATCCTGATCAGATTATCTATAGAGCTTCCCAAACAACTCTTAATGGTGAATTAAATGAGCCATTTAAATATCTTGAAGATTATGTATCTAATAATGATTAGATTTACAATGTGTTAGTCAAAGGAGATAAGAAAGTTATTCAGGGTTGGGCAATGTATGATTGGGCCAATTCAGCTTATCCACTTGTTATATCCTCTGCTATTTTCCCAATATTTTATGATGAGGTAACCAAAAGTGCGTATGCATTAAAATATGGGCTAAATGTTGATGATGTCAATTCAAATGATGTAACTGTTGATTTTTTTGGATTAAATGTTTCTCCAACTGTTTTGTTTTCACTTGTTTTATCCGCCTCATTTTTAGTTGTATCATTCTTGTCTCCAATTTTATCTGGAATTGCTGACTATACAGGAAGTAAAAAAAAGTATTTAAAGTTCTTTTGTTATACTGGTTCTCTTGCTTGTGTTTCTTTATATTGGTTTGATGCTAGCTTTATGGAGTTGTCAATGATTTCAATTTTTGTTGCAACAATATGTTATTGGAATAGTTTGGTTTTTTATAATTCATTTTTACCTGAAATTGCACCCCCTGAAGACCATGATAGAATATCTGCAAAGGGATTTTCTTTAGGTTATTATGGAAGTGTTATTTTGTTATTAATTTGTTTAGCAATGATCATGGGTATTGATGCAAAATACACTCCAATAAGCTTTATTCTTGTTGGTATATGGTGGTCATCTTTCTCTCAGATAACATATAGAGTGTTACCTGATAATGTTTACAATAGAAAGCCAAAATTAGATTATATTAAAAAAGGTTTTAATGAGTTGAAAATTGTCTATAAAGAGTTTTTAGAAACACATCGACTGAAGCGCTATTTACAAGCTTTTTTCTTTTTTAATACAGGAGTTCAAACAGTTATGTTAATGGCTGTTTTGTTTGCTACAAAAGCTATTGAATGGCCAGAAGATGGTCAAAAAAGTGGTTTGATTATTTCAATTGTGATCATTCAGATATTGGCTTCAATTGGAGCATTTTTGATGGCTAAACTATCCATTAGAATTGGTAACATTAAAACATTAATTCTTTCTGTTTTTTTATGGATTTTAATATGTACTGCTGCTTTTATAGTTAAAAAGGAGCATGAGTTTTATATATTAGCTGCTTTTG
>NZQU01000029.1 GCA_002696025.1 Crocinitomicaceae bacterium | reverse complement strand
CAAATGATCTCTAAATCTTTACCTCCAATTAGGAATATTCAATTGATTCATAATTCAAATGACGATAACTGCAAAAGTTATATTACTCAAAATTTGGAATATGACATAAGTAATCTTGCTTACAAAAAAGTAAATGGATCTGAGATAATATTGAAACTAAATGGATGGAAAGATCGAATTGTTTACACTTATAATTAAATTTTAAAAAAATGAAAATTGGAGTCCTTTTATCAGGTTGTGGCGTGTATGATGGCGCCGAGATACATGAAGCAGTTTTTTCTCTTTTGGCAATTGAGGAAAAAGGATTTGTTGCTACTTGTATAGGTGTTAATAGAGATCAGCATCATGTTGTCAATCACATTTCGGGAACTGAAATGGATGAAAAAAGAAACATGCTTACTGAAGCAGCTAGAATAGCTAGAGGAAACATTACAGACATAAGTGATTTAAATCTTGATGATATTGATGGACTCATTATTCCAGGTGGATTTGGAAGTGCCAAAAGTCTAACTAGTTGGGCATTCGATGGCCCAGATGGCAAAATCATTAAAGAAGTAAAAAATCTTATTTTAAAATTAATTGCTTGTCAAAAACCAATTATTGCATTATGTGTAAGTCCAGTTGTTATTAGCAAGGCTTTGGAAGGTTCAGAATTTAAAGCAAATTTGACAATTGGTAGTAATCAAGAAAAATCTCCATATGATATTGATGGTTTTAAAAATGGTTTAGAGAAGACTGGTGTATCCGTTTCTATGAAAACAATAAAAGAAATAAACATTGATTACGAAAACAAAATTATATCCGCACCATGTTATATGATGGAAGCTTCTATTCTAGAAATTAGAAACAATATCAAACAAGCTGTTGATGCAATGGCAGAATTGATTTAAATACTATGAAAGAAAAACATATAGACACATGGTTAAAACAACGCAAAAATTTAAAAAAAACGCGTGATGTTAATTCTCTATATAATGGCATAAGGAATGGTGATAATATTGCCTTAAGTGCTGCCATAACTTTAATAGAAAGCACTAAAAAAGAAGATCAAAAAATCGCAAAAAACTTAATTTTAAAATGTCTGCCACATTCAGGAAATTCAATTCGAATAGCCGTTACTGGTGTTCCCGGAGTTGGAAAAAGTTGTTTCATCGAAGAGTTTGGAAAAATAATTTTAAAAGAAAAAAACAAAGTTGCTGTATTGGCTATTGACCCATCAAGTACAAAAACAGGAGGTAGTATTCTTGGAGACAAAACAAGAATGACTAATTTATCAACTACAGATAATGTTTTTATAAGACCATCAGCAACAGGAAATAACTTAGGTGGTGTTGCCCGTTCAACTAGAGAAACCATTATTCTTTGTGAAGCAGCAAATTATGACACTATTTTAATTGAGACAGTTGGGGTTGGACAATCTGAAACAACTGCACATTCAATGGTTGACTTCTTTTTATTGCTAATGCTTTCAGGTGCTGGAGATGAATTACAAGGAATAAAAAGAGGCATTATGGAATTGGCTGATGCTGTTGTTATTACAAAAGCAGATGGAAATAATATCGATGCGTCAAAAATTGCTAAGCAACAGGTTAAAAATGCATTGCACCTGTTTCCTTCAAAAGAAAACTCTTGGACACCAAAAGTTGAAATATGTAGCAGTCAAGAGAATTATAATTTAGATAAAGTATTGAACATCATCAATGAATTCTCTAATACTTTCCAAGATAACAATTGGATTTTTAAAAATAGAATTAATCAAGAAATAAAATCATTTCATCAAGCATTAAAATCAAACCTATTCAATGATTTTTTAGAAAATAGAAAAGTTGACATTGAAAATCTTGAACAACAGATAAAAGACAATAAAATCTCTGCATTTCAAGCAGCGGAAAGTCTTTTATTTAATTATTAAGCATAATAAATTCATCACTAACAATTGAATGCCAATTAGCCATCTGATATTGTTTTTGCTCTATCATTGTTCTCCAATTTTCTTTTGGATATTTTGATTTTATAAAATCAAACCAAATTTTAGAATTACCTTTATTAAGCGATGAAATAAAAATTATTTTTTTATCCCCAATAAACAATAGAAATGGTGATTTTTGAAATTGTTTTTTTTCATTAATTTTAATTGAATTACAACTTTCACCAAAACAATCTAGCCAATTATAAAAAGCATTTTTAGTAGATAAGCTGTCAGTATAATTCCAATTATAATAATCAATACTATCAATATTTGAATAAAGCCTAAACTTCTCTGTTGACTCAAGAGAAATTCGATCTGGAATGTGCATAAGTGAAATTCGTTTAATGCTATCAATTAAAGAACTATAAGAATAATTAGTGAAATAAGTCATTAGACTTGTATCCCATGAATAACTTAAAGATGGTTTATTGATATTATTTTCTTTTGAAGATGATTTAGGTTGAATCGATTCAAATTCAATGACTTCTTTTTTGTTGTCATTACAAGAAGTAATAAAAAAGATAAGAATGAAGACAATGAAAAAACTATTGTTTACTGCTTTTTCCATTTTTCTTTTTCTTCTTTTTCTTCTTTTTATCTCGGTACTTAACTTTATACCTTGATTTGTGAAAACCACTTCTAGTGATTGAAGGTTCTTTAATCTTAAAGATAAGACCAAAAGAGTGCTGCATATAATCTTTATTGGTTTTAATGATATCAGAAACCAAAGCTATTTTACCTGAAGTTTGAAGATGAACTCCAACATAACTAGTAATCCAAATATTTAAACCTGCACATACATTTAAATTGGTATTCATCAAACCATCAAGGGCTTGACGATAAGTAATTCCAAGACCAGAAGAAACAAAAGGATCAATCACCTCCATAGGATAAAATAACCTCATAAAACTATACTTCATGTTTACATCAGCAGACATAAAAAAGCCTTCTTGGCCAGTTGCCAAATTAACGATCTTTCTTGAATCATATTTATTGAATGCCAATGCACCTTCGAAACTCCATCCATTATAAAAATATTTATCTGCAGTGAGCCTAGAAGGGAGTGTGATAGAATGCCATGAATCTTTGACGTTGAAAAAGTTGGTAAACGGTGAACCATCATCATCAACAAAATTGGATCCTATTCCAAACATCCAAAAGTAACTATCTTTATTACGGTCAATAGCAGAAGGCTGAGCAAATAACTCAGTACTAAAAAGAGTAATAAAAAATAATACATATATGTATCGAAGTTTCATTTTCATATATGTGCCTGAAACAAGATTCATTTTTTTTAATTAATTGACGAAGATAATAATAATGGCAATGGTTTTAAGTAAAATACTTTAATTTTAACTAAAAACATTAATTAGGTATTTTTATATAATTACCAATTATAATCATATTCGATTTGAGATTGTTTATTTTTTTTAATTCGTAAACACTTGTATTATTTCTTTTTGCAATAACATGGAGACTATCTCCAGACCTTATTTTATAAGTTTTAAATTGGCTATTGTTACTCATATTATTAGTTGTAATTTTTTTTTCTTCAACTTTAACAGGCATTTTTACAATATTCGAATCAATACTTCCCTCTGAAAATTTAATGTAAGAATTGATAATTGCATGATATAACAATTCCCCTTTTAACTTATATCCTTTTCTATTTAAATGAATTTTATCACTACTTGATAAGTCATTACTTCTCCATTTTCTCATTGAGTATTGACCTCCAGAAACATTGTAATAATTATAAAATGAAATGTCATTTTTCTTTGCAATAAGTTTTTGGATTTTAGTGAAATCTTTAGCTTTTTTGACATTTCGCCCCTTATAATAAAAATCTTGTACAGATGGCATTAGTATACATGAATTGGGGCATGCATTTTTAATTTTATCAATCGCATTTTGATATTTATTTTCAATGATTTTTAAATCGTCATCCTTGGATAACAAATCATTTGTTCCCAAATCCAAAATGATTAGTTCAGGTTTGACTATTGAAATATGCTGAGCAAACAAATCTTCTTTTAAAAAACTTGAAATATCAGCACCATTAATACCTACACTATGATATATCAATCCTTTATCATTATTAGATTCTAAAGAAACACCATATAATTCAAAATACTTTTGTGTTGAATCAACAGCTTTAAAACTAAAATTAATCTCATTTAAAAGAATTGGTATTTGAAATGAAGTAACTAAAATTTCATCAGTAATAGTATCGGTATTGATTTTTTTTGCGCCAAATTTATTTTTTGTTTTTGATGCACTAAAATGACATCTAATATTAAATGAGGAATCACAATTTTTATGAAAAACTCTAATAATGTTAGATGATTTAAATGCAGAGGTTTTCTCAAGAATTGTAAACGAAAATGTTGCATTTGGATCTGCCGTAGAGCTTGTAATACCAGATATAGACAATGGAGTTAAAGGATTTGACTGTGTATTTTTAGAATACAACCAATCCCCTTCAGCTTTTGTTTTGTAGTCATAAGTGGCATGAGTTTGAGCAGTTGCATATGGATAAATCATTCCTCTACCAGATAAATTAAAGACACTTCCAAATAATTCTCTTGTAGTTCCCGCTCCTTTATCAAATTGCAAATGAGAGTCGCCAATGTGTAAAATGGTAACTTTTTGAGAATCTATGTTAATTAATGAATTAAAAAAACCAGAAACAGCTTTTGAACTATACCACTCAATTTGATTAATTGAAGTATCAATAAAAGTAAATAAATCTGATTCAATAACTTGTTTATCTATTAAGAAACCATCTTCAACTTTAGATTGAGAAATACAAAATGTATAAATAGATAAAAAAGTTATTAAAATAAGTCCTTTAATCATAAATTTTAATGATTAACAACAAAACATATGCCATTCAAATTTAATTTATGAATCAGAAGCTTGTTTATTTTTTTTCTTTTTAATTACAACCACTAAAGCATTCTTTTCCTTATTTAAATCCATATTAATACAATCGCCTTCTTTTAAATTTGATTTTATAATCTCCTCAGCTAATGGATCTTCAACATGTTTTTGAATGGCTCTTTTTAATGGCCTAGCTCCAAATTTTTCATCATAACCATTATCAACTATAAAGTCTTTTGCAGATTTACTTAAAGTTAGTTTATAACCCAATCCATCAATTCGATTGTATAATTTTTCTAACTCTAAATCGATAATTGAATGAATTTCTTTTCTTCCAAGAGACTTAAACATAATGATGTCATCTACTCTATTAAGGAATTCAGGTGAAAATGCTTTTCTTAATGCATTTTGAATAATGGATTTTGCATTGTCATCTTGAGCATCTATTTGTGCTTTGGTACCAAAACCAACACCTGAACCAAAATCAGCTAATTGCCTAGCACCTATATTTGATGTCATAATCAAAATAACGTTTTTAAAATCAATTTTTCTACCTAATCCATCCGTCATATGGCCATCATCCAATGCCTGAAGTAATAGGTTAAAAACATCTGGGTGTGCTTTCTCAATTTCATCAAGCAATACAATAGAATATGGTTTTCTTCTTACCTTCTCCGTTAATTGCCCCCCTTCTTCATAGCCAACATATCCAGGAGGAGCTCCAACCAATCTTGAAATTGAAAACTTCTCCATGTATTCTGACATATCAATTCTGATAAGCGCTTCTTCTGAATCAAATAAATATCTGGCAAGCACCTTAGCTAATTGTGTTTTACCAACACCTGTAGGCCCAAGAAAAAAGAAGGAGCCAATGGGTTTATTAGGGTCTTTTAAACCAGCTCTATTTCTTTGTATGGCCTTCACTACTTTAGCAACTGCATCACTTTGACCAATAACCTGACCACTAATTTCATCTCCCATAACAGACAATCTGCCTGTTTCAGTTTGTGAAACACGAGTCACAGGAACCCCACACATCATTGAAACAACTTCAGCAACATGCTCTTCAGTTACCTCTACTCTATGATTTTTAGATTCTTCTTCCCATTTGTTTTTTGCAGCTTCTAATTTTTGTTGAAGTGTCCTTTCGGTATCTCTTAATTCAGCAGCTTTTTCATATTGCTGAGATTTAATAACATCACTTTTTTTCTCCTTAAGTAACTCTATTTTTTCTTCAATATCAAGTATATCTTGAGGAACATTAACATTGTTTAAATGAACTCTTGAACCAACCTCATCAAGTGCATCTATTGCCTTGTCTGGAAGGTGACGGTCAGTTATATATCTTTCTGTTAATTTAACACAAGCAGCCAAAGCATCATCTGAATATTTAACCAAGTGATGATCTTCATACCTCTCCTTTATGTTTTCAAGAATTTGAGAGGTCTCTTCCATTGTTGTTGGTTCAATAATTACCTTTTGAAAACGACGTTCCAAAGCACCATCTTTTTCAACATACTGTCTGTACTCATCTAATGTTGTTGCTCCAATTGCTTGAAGTTCTCCCCTGGCAAGGGCAGGTTTGAACATGTTTGATGCATCTAAGGAACCACTTGCTCCACCAGCACCAATGATTGTGTGAATTTCGTCAATAAATAAAATGATATCAGGGTTTTTTTCAATTTCCTGCATTACCGCCTTCATTCTTTCTTCAAACTGTCCTCTATATTTAGTTCCAGCTACCAATGAAGCCAAATCCAATGATACGATTCTTTTATTAAATAAAATTCTGGATACTTTTCTTTGAACTATTCTTAAAGCCAGCCCCTCTGCTATAGCACTTTTACCAACACCAGGCTCACCTATTAAAATGGGATTGTTTTTTTTTCTTCTAGATAAAATCTGACTTACTCGCTCAATTTCTTTTTCTCTTCCAACAATAGGGTCTAGTTTACCAGAATCTGCCATTTTAGTTAAGTCTCTTCCAAAGTTATCTAAAACAGGTGTTTTAGATTTTGGGTCTGATACTCTTTTAGAAGATGAAAAGGATTCTGGTTCTTCCTCTGCACTGCCAGGGAATTTAGATTCAGGCTCTATTTTTTCATCGACTATAGACTCGTATTCATCTTTTGCATTTTCATACAAAACTCCATATTTATTTAAGGTGGAACAGGCAACATTATCACCATCTCTTAAAATGCTTAATAATAAATGCTCAGTTCCTATAATTGGACTCTTAAAATACTTTGCTTCCAAATAAGTCATTTTGATAATCTTCTCTGCTTGTTTGACAAGAGGTATAGAAGATGATGTGAGTTTTTCCTCTGTAGAAGACTGTTTAAGAACCTCTTCTATTTCATATTTAATCTGCTGAAGGTCTATTTGATATTCATTCAATATTTTTATAGCCATTCCTTCCTTTAATCGAATAATGCCAATTAATAAGTGCTCTACACCTATAAAATCATTTTTTAATCGAACTGCCTCTTCCTTGCTATATGTAATAACATCTTTTACCCTAGGTGAAAATTTTGCTTCCATAACGGCCAATTTAATAATAAGATACCTATTTAAAACAAATTTAATACATAAATTGACTGAATTAACCTTATCAAGCTAGATTTATTAACTAAAATTGTTAGTAAATCGTTGATAAATAACATAAAAAAACCATTCTTTATTGCTATTTTTGACGCTTGACAATTTCATTTTTTGAAAATTGTAACATTGAACACCTAAAATTAATTATTAGACGATGGCAGACGGCGAAAAAATAATACAAATTAACATAGAAGATGAAATGAAATCAGCATACATCGATTACTCGATGTCTGTTATTGTTTCTAGAGCACTTCCTGATATCCGGGATGGATTTAAACCTGTTCACAGAAGGGTTCTTTATGGAATGCAAGATCTTGGGGTGTTTTCAAATCGTCCTTATAAAAAATCTGCAAGAATTGTTGGGGAAGTCCTTGGTAAGTATCACCCACATGGTGATAGCTCTGTTTACGACACCATGGTACGTATGGCCCAAAACTGGTCATTAAGATACCCACTTGTAGATGGCCAAGGTAACTTTGGCTCAATTGATGGAGACAGTCCAGCAGCCATGAGATATACTGAGGCTAGGCTTCGCAAAATTGCCGAAGAAATGCTAGGAGACCTCGAAAAGGATACTGTTGATTTTAGACCAAACTTTGATGACAGTCTAGAAGAGCCCACTGTTCTGCCTTCAAAAATTCCAAATTTATTAGTTAATGGTGCCGCAGGTATTGCTGTTGGTATGGCAACCAATATGGCTCCTCATAATTTATCAGAAGTTATCGATGGAACCATTGCCTATATTGACAACACTGATATTGAGACCGAAGAATTATTACAATACGTAAAAGGGCCTGACTTTCCTACAGGTGGAATTATATATGGTTATGAGGGCGTAAAAGACGCTCTATTAACAGGCCGTGGAAGAATTGTGATGAGAGGTAAGGCTGAAATTGAAGAAATTAATGATCGAGAATACATAGTTGTAACTGAAATCCCTTACCAAGTCAACAAAGCGGATATGATTAAAAAAACCGCTGACTTAATTAACGACAAAAAAATAGAAGGCATATCTGATTTAAGAGATGAATCCGATAGAAATGGATTAAGAGTTGTTTATGAAATTAAAAGAGATGCCATAGCCAATGTTGTACTAAATAAGCTTTACAAGTATACTGCACTTCAAACATCTTTTTCTGTTAACAACATTTGCTTAATCGACGGAAGGCCTGAAATGGTTACACTAAGAGAGCTTATTTCAAACTTTGTAGACTTTAGACATGAAGTTGTTGTCAGAAGAACAAAATTTGATCTAAAAAAGGCTGAGGAAAGAGCCCATATTCTTGAAGGATTGATAATCGCATCAGACAATATTGATGAAGTTATTGAAATAATTAAATCATCGAAAAGTCCTGATGAAGCTCGAAACAGGCTTTCTGAAAGGTTTGGATTAACCGAAATTCAAACTCGTGCAATTGTAGATATGCGTTTGCGTCACCTTACCGGACTCGAACAAGACAAACTAAGAGCAGAATATGACGAATTGACAAAATTAATCGCCGATTTAAGAGATATTCTTGATAAAAAAGAACGCCGAATGGCCATTATCAAAGATGAACTTATTGAAATTAAAGAAAAGTATGGTGATGAAAGAAGATCAGAAATTATCTATTCAGCAAGTGAAATGCGAATGGAAGATCTTATTGCCGATGAAGAGGTAGTTGTTACCATTTCACATGCCGGATACATCAAAAGAACAAGCTTATCTGAATACAAAGTCCAAAACAGAGGAGGAATGGGATCTAGGGGCTCTAAAACAAGAGAAAAAGATTTCCTTGAAGATTTATTTGTAGCTACCAATCATAATTATCTTTTGATATTTACTGAAAAAGGCCGTTGTTTCTGGATGCGTGTTTTTGAAATTCCTGAAGGGAACAAAATATCTAAAGGACGTGCGATTCAAAACCTCATTAACATTCCTCAGGATGATAAAGTGAAAGCTTATGTTAAGGTTCAAGATTTAAAAGACGAGGAATATGTCAATAATAACTTCATAGTTATGGCCACCAAAAATGGTGTCATCAAGAAAACTTCGCTTGAATCTTATTCTCGACCTAGATCAAATGGAATTAATGCAATTACCATTAGAGAAAATGATGAACTATTAGAAGCAAAACTTACCAATGGCAATAATGAAATTATTTTAGGGACTAGCAATGGTAGAGCTATTAGATTTAATGAAACAAAGGTAAGAGCTATGGGTAGAAACGCATCAGGGGTTAGAGGCGTAACTCTATCAAGTGATGATGACCAGGTAATAGGAATGGTTTGCGTTGAAGATGTATTTACAACTGTACTTGTTGTATCTGAAAATGGTTATGGTAAAAGAACTTATATAAATGACCCTGAGGACAACGAACCTGTATACAGAATTACAAACAGAGGAGGAAAAGGAGTTAAAACATTAAATGTAACTGACAAAACAGGACCATTGTTGTCTATTAAAAATGTTGAAGATGATAATGACTTAATGATCATTACAAAATCTGGTGTTGCTATCAGAATGCATATTGATACCATCAGAACAATGGGAAGGGCTGCTCAAGGTGTAAAATTAATCAACCTTAAAAAAGGAGGAGAAATTGCTGCTGTAGCTAAAGTACCTAGAAGTGATGAAGAAGATGATGAGTTTGAAAATGAAGAAAATAATTCACCAGAAAATGAAAATGGCACAGAAGTTGAAAACAACTCTGAAGAATAATTAAAATTATATCAAAATGAATAAAAAAATATTTACCTCAGCGCTAGCTGTATTATTTTTAATATTTGCATCAGGCATCTCCTATGCTCAAAAGAAAAATGTACAAAATGCATACAACTATTTAAAAAAGTACAATCCAAAAAATAGCCTCGATAAAAATTTAGAGGTTCTAAATGAAGCCAAGAAAAACATTGACTTAGCAGCAGTCAATGCAGATACTAAAGATGATGCAAAAATGCATTATTACAGAGGAATGATCTACATGGGCTTGGTAGAAGTTGAAACACAGAAACAGATGAAAACAGGTAATTTGGATCAAGAAATGCTTTCAGGTTATGTAAATACACTTAAAGAATCGCTTAAATTTTCCACTGCTCCTAAAGCAAGGTATAAATCTGAGGTAGAAAAACTTATCAATACTAAAAGTAATCAGTTATATACACTTGGCGTAAACGCATATAATTCCAAAAATTTTGAAATGGCAATGCAAATGTTTATTCAGAGTTCATCAGTTAGTTCATGGATTGACAAAAAAGCAGATGATGCAAATAAAAACACCCTTGTTTGTTTAAATCAGGTTGTCAATAAATACACTTTGGGAGAAGAGCCAAATTTTGAAATCGCCATTCTTATAGCTGAGAAAGTAAAAGAATTTATGCCTAATGAGGTAGACGTTTACATTACTTTAATTAATATTTACGTAAGAAAAAATGATTTGGCTGGAGCTAAACAATACATGAGTAAAGCTTTAGAATTAGACCCTGAAAACAAATCACTTCATTACAATTTAGGGACTGCTTACATGAGTCAGGGTGAAAATGAAAAAGCCGAAGCCTCTTTTGAAAAGGCACTTGAAATTGATTCTACTTATGCTGATGCACAGTATCAACTTGGGGCTCATTTATTCAATTGGGCAAGAGATGTTCAAATAAAATCTCAAGAATTAGATTATAGAGATCCGAAATCGGAAGAACTACTTAATCAATCAAAAGAAATCAAGAGAAAAGCATTAACTGTTCTTGAGAAATATATAGTAACAAATCCAAATGACAAACAAGTTCTTGAAATTTTAATTCAAACACATTTCCAACTAGGGAATAAAGAAAAAGCAATGAGCTACAAAGAAAGACTTAATAACATTAAAGAGTAATATTTATTTCCTTTGATATCAAAAGCTGCAATAAACTTGCAGCTTTTTTTTTGTTAATTTATCTGCTTATTTTTGCAAAATAACAAAGTCAAATGAATCCATATAGAACTGTTTCTTTTTATACACTAGGTTGTAAATTGAATTTTTCAGAAACGTCTGCAATATCCCGACTTTTTGAAGATGGAGGCTATGCAAAGGTTGACTTTGAAGAACGGCCAGATATATTTGTAATCAACACCTGTTCTGTAACAGATAATGCAGATAAAAAGTGTCGATATCTTGTTCGAAAAGCAAGAAAAGTAAATCCCAATGCATTTATTATTATGTTGGGTTGCTATGCCCAACTAAAACCAAAAGAAATAAGTGAAATTGAAGGGGTTAATATGGTACTTGGAGCCAATGACAAGTTTAATGTTATTGAACATCTTGAAAAAATTGATGAGACCAATTCAACAACTGTTGTTCTCAATGAATCAATTAAAAAAACCAAGGACTTCTACCCTGCATTTTCGAGTGGGGAAAGAACCCGTTCATTTCTTAAAGTTCAAGATGGATGCGATTACTTTTGCTCTTTTTGTACCATACCACTGGCAAGAGGAAAAAGCAGGAACGCTTCTATTTCAAAAACATTATTAGAATTAGATAAACTAAAAAACACAGGCGTAAAAGAAATTGTGTTAACTGGTGTTAATATTGGTGATTTTGGACAAGGAAAAGATGAAAACTTTTTTGAATTAGTTAAAGCATTAGATGAAGTTTCATTTATTGAAAGGTTTAGAATTTCATCTATAGAACCCAATCTATTATCTAATGAAATTATTGACTTTGTGTTAAATAAATCAAAAAGATTTGTCCCTCATTTTCACATTCCACTTCAATCAGGAAGTGATTATTTATTGAAAAAAATGAGGCGTAAATATGACACATCATTATATACAGATAGGGTTAATTTTATCAAATCTATAAAACCAGATTGTTGTATAGGAGTTGATGTTATCGTTGGATATCCAGGTGAAACATATCATGAATTTCAAAAAACATATGAATATTTAAAAGACCTAGATGTTTCATATCTTCACGTTTTCACCTACTCTGAAAGAGCCAATACAACAGCCATAAAGCTTGGAGAGAAAATACCTATGAACGTTAGAAAAAAAAGGAGCCAAGATTTACAAAGTTTATCAGAGAGAAAAAAACGATTATTTTATCAACAACATATTCAATCCAATCAAACAGTTTTGTTTGAAAATACTATCGACAACGATTACGTCACTGGTTTTACAGAAAACTACATCAAAGTGAAAATTAAAGATAAGCCTGATATAATTAATTCTTTAAAAAATGTTTTTCTTAAAGAAATGCATTCTGACGGTGTTATGTTATGTGAATAAATTAATTTTATATAAAAATTACAAGTGAAAACATCCTATATAACCAGAAGAGAAACATTTAATGCTGCCCACAAATTATGTCGAGAAGACTGGTCTGATGAAAAAAATATGGAAGTTTATGGCAAGTGCAGCAATAAAAATTGGCATGGACACAACTTTACCATTTTTGTTACCGTAAAAGGAATACCAAATCCAGAAAACGGTTTGATAATTCATTTAACAGATTTAAGTAATGTTATAAAAGAAAAAGTAATCGAACCACTTGATCACAAAAACTTAAATCTTGATGTTGACTTTCTAAATGGAGTTCTGCCTTCAATAGAAAATCTTATTATTGAAATATGGAAACAAATTGAAGAGCCAATTCTTGATTTAGGCGGTAAACTGGTTAAAATTAAATTGGTTGAAACTAATAACAATTTCGTTGAATACTTTGGAGGATTTGAGCCTTATTAAAAAAAACAAAATATGAGTGAAGAGCAAATAAATAACCTTACTTCATTATACACAAAAGTTATTGAGAACATAGATGAAAACCCTCAAAGAGAAGGTTTAATTAAAACTCCTGAAAGAGTTGCAAAAGCACTTCAGTTTTTAACTCATGGATATCAATTAGATCCTGACTCTATAATTAATCAAGCTATTTTTCATGAAGAATATTCTGAAATGGTAATTATAAAGGATATTGAGGTTTATTCAATGTGTGAGCACCATATGTTGCCATTTTTTGGAAAAGCACATGTTGCCTACATACCTGAAGGTAAAATTGTAGGATTAAGTAAAATACCTAGAGTGGTTGATGCGTATTCAAGACGCCTTCAAGTTCAAGAAAGACTATGTATTCAAATAAGAGACTGCATTAACAGAACACTAAATCCAAAAGGAGTTGCAGTAGTCATGGATTGCGCTCACATGTGTATGCAAATGAGAGGGGTTCAAAAACAAAATTCTAGTACAACAACAAGTGCTTTTACAGGCTTGTTTCTTGAAAATGACTCAACTCGTAAAGAGTTTATTAATTTAGTAAGCTAAAGCAATAATTAATGACAAATTTTACCAACGAAGAAAGTTCATTTTCAAAAGAAATTTCAAGAGACTTTTTTAAAAGTGTTTATAGCTATATGTTTGGAGCACTTTCATTATCAGGTGCAATCGCCTACCTATGTGGAACACCTGAGTTTTTTGAATCCTATTTTATAACTCCTCAAGGAGGTATTTCATCTTCATTTTATATAGCTGCATTTGCGCCTATTGGCCTAGCCTTGTTAATACAATGGGGATATGACAGATTCTCTTTGGCCTCGCTTTTATTAATGTTTATAATATATTCGGCACTAATGGGCTTATCATTGTCTACTATATTTATGGTTTATCAAATAGGTGCTATTGTATCAACGTTTTTTGTATCGGCAGGGGCATTTGCAGGAATGGCAATTCTTGGCTTTACAACCAAAACAGATTTAACCAAGTTTGGAAGTCTACTATACATGGTTTTTATTGGGATATTTATTGCAAGTATTTTAAATATGTTCATTGGCAGTAGCATGACTGATTTTGTAATTTCCATTTTGGGGGTATTTGTTTTTACTGGACTTACAGCATATCACATGCAGCAATTAAAAGACTTATCAACAAACACTCAAATCAGCAATGAACAAAGGTCTAAATTATCCTTAATTGGAGGCCTTCAATTATACATTCTATTTGTTAATTTATTTCTGTCTTTACTTAGACTTCTTGGTGGACGGGACTAATCATTATTTAAACCCTCTTTGTTTCTTGATTGCTTCGTAAGCATCTTGAATTTTTTGAAATTTTTCTTTTGCCCCTTTCTGGTATTGTTCACCCATACTTGCTACTTTATCTGGATGAAACTTGACAGCCATTTTTCGATATGCTTTTTTAACTTCGTTATCTTCAGCAGAAGAATTTATACCTAATATTTTATAATCGGATTCGGTATTTCTGTAGAACATATTTTTTATGCTCTCAAATTCAACATTTGAAACCCCAAGTAATTGAGCAATATGTGAAATTTGATTAATCTCTGAAACAGAAACATCTCCATCTGCTTTTGCTATTCCAAAAAGATAATGAATCAACTGTACACGAACTTCTGATTGCATTCGATACCTAATATCCTGACATATTTTATCTAATGGAATATGATTAGAATCCAAAAACCTTTTAAGAACCTGAAGGTGTTCTTTTTGAAATCGATTGCCAAACTGTAATTGAAAAAAAGATTTAACAAAATCTAATTCAGATTTTAATACTTTACCATCTGCTTTCATTACTGAAGCAGATAAAGCCATTAACATTGTTGCTATATCATATGAAGATGAACGCTGTTGGTAAAACTCAAAAAGATCTTTAGTTCCTCCAGATTTTCTTTTTTGATCTATATCAAATAAACCTCCAATAAATAGACCCAATATGAAACCCCAAAAGTTTTTTAACAATAAAAAACCTCCAATAGCAAAAATTATTCTGTACAAATTTCAAAAATAAAAAAAGGGGGAGCAAAATGCCCCCCCTATGTTCATATTAATTTATTAGACCAACAGTCCTTTCAATAAACTTACTTAAATCCTGCCCTTTTAACATACCATTAGATAATAATGCAAGGTCTGTCATTGTTTTGGCTGTATTTTTTTTGTTTTGGCCTCTTTTAGAAAGAATCGCCATTACATTTGGATGATTTGAATTCACAACCATATTGAACATCTCAGGGAAAGCTCCCATCATTCCACCACCACCTAGCTTCTGCTGCTCCATCATTCTTCTCATAAATTCTGGTTGAGTTACCATTACAGGACCCTCTGATTCAGATAAACTTTCAAATTGAATTGTGAACTTTTCTTTATTTACACAATCTTCGAATATTTCTTTTAACTTCTCTTCTTGTTCTTTAGAAAGTTTTGATGGAATTTCATCTGTTTTCTTGATCAATTTATCAAGTGTATCAGCATCAACTCTGGCAAAAGTCATGTTTTCATTAGATTGCTCTAATTTTGAAATCAAATGAGACGATAAAGGACCACTTAATTCTAGAACATCATACCCTCTTTCTTTTGCAGCCTTAACATAAGAATAATGAGCTTCGGTGTCATTTGTATATAAACAAACTACTTTTTCATCTTTATCTGTTTGAACAGGTGAAACTTTATCTTTATACTCATCGATCGTGAAATATTCGCCTTCAGTATTTTTAAATAATGTATATTTCTTTGCTCTATCAGCAAACTTTTCATCGGATAGCACACCATATTGAACAAAGATTTGAAGATCATCCCATTTTGATTCAAAGTCCTTTCTATCTTTTTTAAACATTTCAGCAAGTTTATCAGAAACCTTTTTAGTAATGTGAGAGGAAATCTTTTTAACATTTCCATCACTCTGCAAATATGATCTAGAAACATTTAACGGAATATCTGGAGAGTCAATAACACCGTGAAGTAAGGTTAAAAACTCAGGCACGATTTCCTCTACACTATCAGTAATAAAAACTTGATTGGAATATAAATTTATTTTATTTCTTTGAACTTCAATATTCTCCTTTAATCTTGGGAAGTACATAATTCCAGTTAGATTAAAAGGATAATCAACATTTAAATGAATGTGAAATAATGGCTGCTCAAAAGTCATTGGGTACAATTCTTTATAAAAAGAATCATAATCATCTTGAGTTAAATCTTTTGGTGCTTTAGTCCATGCAGGTGATGTATTGTTGATAAGATTGGGAACTTCAACAGAAACCTTTTTTACTTGACCTTTGTCATCTTTTTCACCTTCAGGAGAATCAATATATTCAGTTTTTGTTCCATTATAGATTGGAATCGTTAAGAACTTACAATACTTATTTAAAATTCCTGATATTCTTTCTTTTTCAAGAAACTCACCAGAATCATCAGATACATGAAGAACAATTTCAGTTCCTCGATCTTCTTTATCAATTTCAGTAATCGTATACTCTGGAGAGCCATTACTTTCCCACTTTACTGCTTGTGAATTTTTATGTCTTGACAAAGTTTTAATTTCAACTTTATCAGCAACCATAAATGCAGAATAAAAACCTAGTCCAAAGTGACCAATAATATTTTCAGAACCTTCTTTATCTTTATATTTTTCAACAAACTCTTCGGCACCAGAAAAAGCAATTTGATTGATGTATTTATCAATCTCATCTGCAGTCATTCCAATACCTGAATCTTTAATGGTAATTGTTTTAGATGCCTTATCTACTGTAACATCAACTTTTAAATCTCCTAACTCTCCTTTGAATTCTCCGTTTGATGCTAATACTTTTATTTTTTGACTTGCATCAACAGCATTAGATACCAACTCACGTAAAAAAATCTCGTGATCAGAATAAAGGAATTTTTTAATGATTGGGAAAATATTTTCCGTTTGAACATTTATTTGACCTGTTTTCATATTTTTTTAATTTTTCAAATATCTCTCAATCTATGTGCCATAACACTTTTGTGTGACAGAATGTCTTGTTTTTGACAAACTGACTATTATATCAAATAAAAATGATATAAATTGTAACTTTTAGCCATTAAAACGTTTATATATCTTATATATGTTTTTTAGAAATTTCAACATAGTTTTTATTGTATTTTTTTTGTTTTTAATACCTGTTCATATTTTAGGACAAGAAGAAAGCGAAGAAGCATGCAAGGCACCATCAAAAAAAACAATCAAATACATTAAAAAAGCCAAGAAAGAAAAAGATTTTAAAAAAAAGATGAACATCTTTCAAAAGGCACTTAAACCAGAAGAATCTACATCATATATTTTAATAGAGTACGCTAAAGAAGTTGAAATTGAATCAGATCGTCTGATCAGAAGCTCATCAAATCCTCAAGTTGGTTTAAAATTCAAAAGAAAGTCCATTCCTATATATTTAAATGCTCATAGTTCTTGCCCTTTATATTCATCAGAACCATCATACAAATTGGCACTTTTTTATTTGGAAAACGAAAAAAGGTCAAAAGCAATTAAATGGATGAAATTTCACACAGAAAACAAATCAAATTTCATAAATAAATCTGCAGATTATGATTATCAATATAGAAATTTCATTGTTCTTATAGGAAATCTGGAAGAAGAGGTGCAATTGTATGAAAATGAAGTTCCATTTAACCCCTCTATTGTAAAAAATGTCAGTTCATCAAACAATGAATATTTCCCCATGCTGTCTCCTGACAATCTATTAATGTTTTATACTCGAAAATCAGATAAAAAAAACATTGGTGATATCGTAAGTAATATTGTTGAAGAGTTTACTTTTTCAATAAGATCAAATAATCAATCATTATTTAATAAAGGAGATGCATTTGGTCCACCATTTAACCAAGGTGATTTTTCAAATTATGGTGCTGCAACAATGTCAATTGATAACAAAGAAATGATTATCTGTGCATGTAAAGAACAAAACGTTAATGGACAAGATTATCTCAACTGTGATTTGTACTCTACCACATACGAAAGAACTGGTGAAGGAGGAAATGATTTTAAATGGGGCAAACTTATTAATTTAGGCAAAAATATAAATACAAATGATGGTTGGGAAGGCCAACCATGCTTATCTGCAGATGGACAAACACTATTTTTTACTTCATCTAGAGCCAATTCTCGTGACAATGATATCTATATAGTAAATAGAGAGCCAAATGGCGATTGGGGGAAAGCAAAGCCATTTGATGAAATAAACACGGCTGGTAAAGACAAAAGCCCCTTTTTCCATCAAGATGGAGAAACGCTATATTTTGTTTCTACAAGTTCAAACTATAGAAAAGGAATGGGTGGATTGGATATTTTTTACATTAGAAAAATTAAAGATGGATGGACCAAACCCAAAAATATAGGATATCCAATTAATTCAAAAAGAGATGAAATTGGCCTTTTTGTATCTACTAGCGGTAAAACAGCTTACTATTCATCAAAAAAACAAGGCGACTGGAACATCTATCAATTTGACCTATATGAAGAAGCCAGGCCAAAAGAAGTGGTTATAATTACTGGGGCTTTAAATGATGAGAATGGAGAACCCTTAGTTGATGCATCTCTTGAATTAACTTATTTGGAAAGTGGAGAAACATCTAAAGTTCGAATAAATGGAAATGATGGAAAGTTTGCAGCAGCTGTAAAAGTTTCTGAAAACCAAGATGTTCTCCTTACCGTCAATAAAGAAGGCTATACATTTGACAATGAAGTCATCAGCCTTGATGAATTAATTAGTGGTGAGAAAAAAATCAACAATAACCTAGAGATAAAAGAAATAAAGAAAGACCAACTTCAAGTTATTGACAACATTGTTTTTGAATCAAGATCATTTGATTTGACAAAAAACTCTAAAATTGTTTTAAATGGTTTTAGTAAATTCTTAAAAAACAATCCAACATTAGAAGTTGAAATTCAAGGACATACGGATGACATAGGAGATGCAGAAGATAATTTAGAATTGTCCAAACAAAGATCTTTAGCTGTTAAAGAATATTTGCTATCTGAAGGGATAGATGAAGGAAGAGTGAAAGCAAAAGGCTATGGAGAAACACTGCCTAAGTTTAAAAATAACAGTTCAAAAAATAGAGCAAAAAACAGAAGAACTGAATTTTTAATTCTCAATGATGAATAAACTTGTTTAAATTATCACCCAAACAATTCATATTTAGATAGAAAAAACTATTTTTGCACTCTAAAAACTCATTTTATGTTAGAGGATATTTCATTTGAAACCATCAAGGAAAAATTTCAATCCAATAAAAAATTCAAAATTGCAACTTATGCAATTGGTACAGTTTTAATACTTGGAATTGTTTATTTTACTTATTTACAATTCGTCTTTAATCCTGCAAATACAAAATCTAAAGATGCCTATTGGAAAGGACTTAATTATGCCGTAAAGGATTCAACAGATTTATCTATTAAAACTTTATCAAAAGTTTCTAAAAAATATGATGGTAAATTAGGCGGTGAGGTCTCTCAATTTGTTTTGGGACGTCAATTAATGAACAAAGGTAAATTTAAAAAAGCCATTGAAAAATTTGAAGGAGTTGATCTTAACGATTCTTATGTTAGTGCTCTTTCTATAGGATTGATAGGTGATTGTTATAGCGAACTCAAGAAATATTCAAAAGCAATTGAGTATTACACAGAAGCTGCAGAAAAAAATGACGGTAACGATTTTGTTACCCCTATGTATTTATTCAAAGCAGGTCTTTGCTATGAAGAACTTAAAAAGTTTGATTCTGCTTCAGATATTTATAAAAAATTAAAAGATGACTACCCTGATTTCAGCAATCAAAAGTCAATTGATAAATTTAT
>NZQU01000028.1 GCA_002696025.1 Crocinitomicaceae bacterium | reverse complement strand
ATGCGAAAGTATTATTAGGTACTGCTACCCCATCTCTTGAAAGTTATAACAACGCTGTAAATGATAAGTTCGGTCTTGTTGAATTACATAACAGGTACCAGGAAATTAAAATGCCATTGATTGAACTTGCTGATATGAGGCAAGAAAAGAAAGAAAACACATTACAATCTCATTTTAGCAGCAGAATGATTGAATCCATTCAAACTTCAATTGAAAATAAAGAACAAATCATTCTTTTTCAAAACAGAAGGGGCTACAATCCATTATGGTCTTGTGAGGTTTGTTCTTGGACCCCAAAATGCAAACAATGTGATATATCACTTACCTATCACAAACATTCTAATACACTTAAATGCCATTACTGTAGTTATACAATAGCTCCGATGGGAAGCTGTAAAAAGTGTGGAAGTAATCGCATCAACATGATTGGTTTTGGAACAGAAAAAATTGAAGATGAGCTGGCTCTTATATTTCCTGAGCTTAACATTAAGAGGCTAGATTATGACACGACAAAGAAAAAAAATGCATATGAAAAAATACTAAGTGATTTTGACAATGGAAAAATCAACGTCTTAATTGGAACACAAATGATAACAAAAGGACTTGACTTTAACAATGTTGGATTGGTAGGGATATTAGATGCTGATATGTTACTAAACAGACCTGATTTTAGGGCCTTTGAGCGTTCTTTTCAATTAATGGTTCAAGTAGCAGGGAGAGCAGGAAGAAAAAACAAACAAGGTAAAGTAATCATTCAAACTAGAAAAACAGATCACTGGGTTATAGACTTGATAAAAGAACACAATTATAAAAAGTTTTTCAACATAGAAAATACTGAAAGAAAAAACTTCTTCTACCCACCTTATTATAAAATGATCAATCTAACACTTAAACATAAGGATGAAAAAAAATTATCCGAAGCTGCTCAAGTATTTGCTGATAAATTAAAAGAATCATATCGTGAGAGAGTTATTGGGCCTCAGTTTCCTTTGGTTAAAAGAATTCAGAATTATTATTTAAAAATTATAAAGATTAAATACGAGAAAACCATATCTGATCAGCAGTTAAAAAAGCATCTTCAAAACGAAATCAATAGTTTTTATACAAAACCAGATTATAGAAGTATTCGAATTTCAGTAGATGTTGATCCATTGTAAATTCATTGCATTCATATTATTAGTATCTTTAATTCACACTTAAAACACATCATGATTGTTACAACAACAGAAAATATACCAAACAAAGAAATAACAGAAATTATAGGAATCGCCAGAGGCAGTACAGTTAGAGCACGAAATATCGGTAGAGATATCTTTGCAGGACTTAAAAATATTGTTGGTGGTGAAATTGAAGAGTACACCAAACTTCAAGCAGAGGCTAGAGAACAGGCACTCCAAAGAATGATTGAAGATGCACAAAAACTAAATGCTGATGCTATAGTAAATGTTAGAATAGCAACTTCATTAATTATGCAAGGTGCATCTGAAGTAATGGCATACGGAACAGCAGTTAAAACAAATTAAAATGATGTTATTACCTATTCTTTTTTGGGGAAGTCTTATCGGAATCATCATATATCTAATCATTAGAAGAATCAATATTAAAAAAGATGAAAATTTTGAAAAAAGAGACAATTAGAATGAATAAAAAATACTTTCTGTTTGCAACAACCTTAATATTAATGGTTTTTTTAAGCTCATGTTCCGTTTATTATAACACAAATGACCTTAGAAATAGTATGAATTCAAACATTAATAATCTTAACGATTATTATAATAAAATCAACAGAGATTATCAAGATAAAAACAAATTATTTACTGGGATTAAAAAAAGCACAATTGATGAAAAAATCAACCCTTTTTTAACCATAAGTAATCATAAATTAAAACTTGATAAATCATTTACAAGCTTTCAAAAAAACAAAGACATGATCATTTCTCAAAAAAACTCTTTTGAAAAATTGGTTAAAGGAAAAGATAAAATCACCTCTAATTCGATTGAATGGAAGTCAATTAAAAATATAAAATCATTAATGAATGGAGAATTTAAAAAGATTAATGAAAATGGCGAAAATTACTCACAAAACTCAAATAATTTCGTTAACTCCATTAATAATAGTGGCTTAAAGCAAATTGAACCCAATAATTTTGACGAACAAATAAGTGAAAACTTAAAAAATCTTAATGGATCACTTTTTGAGGTTAAAAGAAAATTAGATAAATCAAAACTAGAACTTGATAATGCTTTTGAGAACAATATGATTAACGACAGTATATACCAATCTAAAAAATCCATCATCAAACAAATGGAAATTAAGGCTAAAGAAATAAAAGGAATATCTGTTGAAATTAATTATTTACATAAGTTTTTTAAACAAAATACCTTAGGTAAAAAGAAAATTTGGATTGGTCAAAACACCAAGTCAAATGATTTAATAACAAGAATTCAAAAAAGTGCCAATTCAATTGGTTCTTTGACAAACGAATTTAATGTTTTAATAAATAAATTAAATATTCAATAAGATGAAATCCTTAGATACTTGGTTAGATGAATATGGAGTTAGCCATCAAAATAAAACAAATAAAATCATACATTACTTTTGTGTGCCATTGATATTTTTTTCAATTGTTGGGCTGCTTCTTTCCATTCCATTAGGGCCATTAAATAAATTGAATCACCCCTATTTAATAAATTGGGCAAGTATTGCTATGATACCAGTGCTTTATTTTTATTTAAGATTGGCCTTCAAAATGGCAATTGCTATTTTAATATTTTCTATTCTTTGCATATATCTTAACTTTCAAATTTGTTGTTACGTAAGTCTTGATTTATGGGCGGTATCTTTAATCATATTTGCTGTGGCATGGATTTTTCAATTTTATGGACATAAAATTGAAGGAAAAAAACCATCTTTTATTGATGACATTCAATTCTTATTGATTGGTCCAGCATGGATTATCAATCATCTTTTTTTCAATAAATCAAAAAAATAATCAATATTAAATTAAGTTTCTATAGACATTTATTATTTTGAAATAAACAACAAACTGGATTTATTTGTTAAAAAACAAACAACCTGAAATGCTTAAGTCAATCTACATTATTTCAATTATATTATTAATTATTTCCTGTAAAGATGCTTCGTACAACACATATAAAACTGAAGTAAAAGAACTAACTGACGAGCAATATCCAGACAATAATGATATTGATATAAGATCAAATGATTGGGACAAATACAGCCATCTTGATTTCGAAATTAAACGAAATGATAAATTTGATTTCACTATCAAAATCACACCTGATAATTCATTTAGCGATACAATTATATTAAGTGGCATCAATATTCTTTCATGGATCCCAACCGTACCGAAACATGTTTGCAAAGATGATTACCTTAAAACTTTAGGAATTATCAATTCCGAATGGAACAGACAACAAGTTAAAATCAAAGATGATCATTTTTCGCTTAAAGGTAGTAATGAAGAAAAGGATAAAGTTGTAAGAGTTGATTTGGCTCGAAACTGTTTAAATTCTTATGCTTGGGAGGTGATCACTTATACAAAGGAAAACAACACAATAAAACCATTATACCATGGGTGGTTCGACTTCCCAAAAGAACTTTATCGAATGTTATTTGATGAGGTCAATAAAGACATACTTACTTTTGAAGATTTTAAGGATCATCTAGAAAACTATAAAGATCCAAAAAGAGAGCTTGTAAATTTAAATGTTCTTCGATCTGAAATAAGCAGCCATTCACCAAAATTTAAGGATTACAGAAAAGAATTTTATCCAATGACTGGAGCAAGAAAAACAAAATACAAAAACATCGTATGTCCACAACAACCTCAAAAAATTGAAGATATGTTAAATGACTCTACCAGCTACTCAACTTTTCAATGGCCAGGATATTATGATACAAAAGACCCTAGAGCAACTACTTTAAGTATGCTGGGTATACCCAAAAAGGTAATTGTAAAACAAACCATATCAAAAAATATAAAAAGAGATTCTTGCTTAGAGTTTGATATTAGTTATGCAAGAAATACAGATACAAATTACATCACTAGAGTTGTTATTGGTGGAATCATGAAAAATCAATTAAAAATGCTTAAAAAAGCAAACTATAACAAGGGCTTAAAAATGCCTATGGGAATAGGAAATCATGGTTTCTATGAAGAAATTAATTATGCAGAGACTCATTCAAGTTCAGACAGCCCATATTATGGATTTATTATAGATGAAGAAGGAAAATGGGTTGACAGTCATTTTTTTGGTGTTGACGGACCATTATTACATTTAGATGAAAATGACCCAAACATACTTCATTTTTGGCTCTTATCATTTGAAAGACATGCTATGGTATGTCACTTAACTTTCCCCATAAATTAATTATATAGAATTTTGTCCTCTTTTGAACTTATATCTGAATATCAGCCAACAGGAGATCAACCAGAGGCAATTAAACAATTAAAAGATGGCTTATTGGCTGGAACACCCAAGCAAACTCTCCTTGGTGTTACTGGTAGCGGAAAAACTTTTACAGTTGCAAATGTCATCAATGAAATCAATAGACCTACATTAATTCTTTCTCATAACAAAACTCTAGCAGCTCAATTATATGGTGAGTTTAAACAATATTTTCCAAATAATGCGGTTGAATATTTTGTATCATACTATGACTATTATCAACCTGAAGCATATCTACCTGTAACAGGAGTTTACATTGAAAAAGACTTGCAAATTAATGATGAAATTGAAAAACTTCGTTTATCTGCAACCTCTGCATTATTATCAGGAAGAAAAGATGTTATAGTAGTTGCATCAGTATCATGCATCTACGGAATTGGCAATCCTAAAGAATTTGAACAAAGCATTATTTCATTAGAAGTTGGTCAAATCATTTCTAGAAATAAATTTTTATTTAAACTCGTAGAAAATCAATATCAAAGAACAGAAGCAGACTTTAATAGAGGCACATTTAAAGTTTTGGGAGATACGATTGATATTTACCTAGCTTATACTGATTATGCTTTAAAAATAGAATTTTGGGGTAATGAAATTGAAGCAATATCCTCTTTTGATATTGAAAGCAATGAGCAATTAGAAAGTTTTCAAGATATTCAGATATATCCCGCAAATATATTTGTATCTAGTCCTGAAAACACTCTTAAAGCAATTGAAAAAATTTCAGAGGATGTTCAAAGGGAAGTGGAAATATTTAATCAAAGCGGAAAAGACATTGAGGCCAATAGACTTGATGAACGAGTGAATTATGATCTTGAAATGATTAGAGAATTAGGCTACTGCTCTGGCATTGAAAATTACTCAAGATATTTTGACCATCGAAAACCAGGTGAAAGGCCATTTTGCTTGTTGGATTACTTTCCTAAAGATTACTTAATGGTTGTTGATGAAAGTCATGTTAGTCTACCTCAAGTTAAAGGCATGTTTGGTGGAGATCAATCAAGGAAACAAAACCTTGTAGAGTATGGCTTTAGACTTCAAGCAGCAATGGATAATAGACCCCTTAAATTTGAAGAGTTTGAATCTTTACAAAATCAAACCATTTTTATTTCTGCAACACCTGCTGATTATGAAATTGAAGCATCAGAAGGTGTCATTGTTGAACAGGTTATTAGACCAACTGGATTGTTAGACCCTGTGATTGAGGTTAGAACTAGTAAAAACCAAATTGACAATCTTATTTCTGAGATTCAAATTAGAATTGATCGTTCTGAAAGAACTTTGGTAACAACACTTACGAAGAGAATGGCTGAAGAACTTCAAAAATATCTTGATAAGATAGGGATCTTGTGTCGTTATATTCATAGCGAAATAGATACCATAGAAAGAGTTGAAATACTGAGACAATTAAGGCTAGGTCAATTTGATGTTTTAATCGGAGTAAATTTACTTAGAGAAGGTTTAGACCTTCCTGAAGTCTCTCTTGTTGCAATTATTGATGCTGACAAAGAGGGCTTTTTAAGAAATGAAAGGTCTCTTGTTCAAACAGTTGGAAGAGCTGCAAGAAATGTAAATGGTTTTGTAATTATGTATGCTGATAAAACAACAAAATCAATGCAAAGAACCATTGATGAAACCAACAGAAGACGCAAAATTCAAATTGAATACAATAGCAAAAACAACATTACTCCTACTCCATTGAGCAAATCTAAAGAAATGATTATGGAATCTACAAAAGTAGCTGATGGTGATTTTAAAAAGGAGGTCATTAATCAAGAAGACATCAATATCAATGGGTTTAAAAACAAAAAAGAAGCTGAGAAGATCATTAAGGAATTTGAAAAACAAATGAGAAAAGCAGCAAAAGAACTTGACTTTATTGAAGCTGCAAATATTAGAGACAAAATCAAAAAAATAAAAGATGAGTACCTTAACAAAAAATAATCTATTAAGATTTTCAGCATGGACTGAGGGAGTTTCATATTTATTGTTATTTGGTATTTCAATGCCTATAAAGTATCTATACGGAATTAAGGAACCCAACTATATTATAGGAATGACTCACGGGGTTTTATTTATTTTATACAACCTAATGGTTTTAATTGTAGGTATTGAAAAAAAATGGTCAATTAAAATCTTATTTTTTCTAGTTATACTTTCATTTATTCCATTCGGAACTTTTTATGCAGATCGAAAATATTTTAAAGATCAATAACCTGCTTTTTGCTTAGGATACGAGTTAAATGTACCTGATGATTTAGCAAGTAGTTCTTCTTTATCATTGTACATAGAGGCCTCCATATGAAGTATGTTATTTCCTCTTTTAAGACAATTGGATTTAACAATAACATGACTGTCTAATTGAACTGTTTTAAAAAATGATACTTTTAATTCAATAGTAGACACCACTTTTCCAGATGAACATACAATAGATAAAGCACCAACCCCCATACACGAGTCCAAAATTGATGAAACAAATCCACCATGAGCAGCATGTGGTGTAGCCAAGTGAATTTTATCAACCTTACATTCATATAATGCGTGTCCAGGTTTAATAATTGAAAAATTTAAATTTAAGTGTTTTCCAAAATGATTGGATTTGATATAATCAAGAACTGATGGATGGGAATTTAATGAATGCAATGAATAAGAATTAATTTATTTAATCTAAATATAAGGGGATTTCATTTAATCTTCTATCTACTATTGAGGATATTTTATTAAAAAATTGCATAGGTGTATAGTTCCTCCATTCCATTTCATCTAATTCACCACCTGAAATAAGATATTGATCTAGACCAATTGATTGAAATTCTTTAAAAACATGTTCATGAAAATTTACCATTGCAATCCAACCGTCGT
>NZQU01000027.1 GCA_002696025.1 Crocinitomicaceae bacterium | reverse complement strand
GGATTTATTGATCGGGTCAGAAATGATTTTCCAAAATAAAAAATGGTTTATTTCAAAAAACTGCAGAGGAGAAGAGAAAATAAAAAGATTACACAAAGCATGTAATTTTAAAAAAATAATTCATGCATATAGTGATAATAAAGATGACCTTAAACTTCTAAAAAAAGCAAAAAAAGGGTATAAAGTCTTTTTTAAAAAAAATAAATGGGGTTTAAAAAAAATCAATAAAACAAACATTCTTTAAGGGTTAAAATTATGTGAATTCGAAAGATTCTTGTTACTTTGCTAAAAAGTTATGCATGCATACTAAATACCCAAATCTATTATCTCCTCTTGACCTTGGCTTTACCAAGCTCAAAAATCGGGTCATCATGGGCTCGATGCATACCGGTTTAGAAGAGGAAAAAAATGGCTATGAAAGAATGGCCGCTTATTATGAAGCTAGAGCAAAAGGAGGAGTTGGATTGATTGTAACTGGTGGTATTTCACCAAATATTGCTGGCTGGGTTGGCCCATTTTCAAGTAAACTCACCAATAAAAGAACTGCAAGAAAACACAAATTAATTACAGATTCCGTTCACAAACACAAGGGAAAAATATGCATGCAAATATTACACTCTGGCAGATACGGCTATCATCCTTTTGCTGTTGCGCCAAGCGCAATTAAATCTCCTATTAGCCCTTTTAAACCATGGAAGCTAAGTAATTGGGGGATTAAACGTACTATTAAATCATTTGTTAAATGTGCTGAACTGGCAAAATTTGCAGGTTATGATGGTGTGGAAATAATGGGTTCTGAAGGCTATTTAATCAATCAATTTATTGCTAAAAAAACAAACAAACGAACTGATAAATGGGGCGGCAGTTACGAAAACAGAATTCGTTTAGCTGTTTCAATTGTTGAAGATGTTCGAGAGGCAGTTGGCAAAGATTTTATTATTATTTATAGGCTCTCCATGCTTGATTTGGTTGAAGGAGGTAGCTCATGGGAAGAGGTTGTTGAGCTTGCAAAAAAAATTGAAAAAGCTGGAGCTACCATTATAAACACAGGCATAGGATGGCACGAAGCAAGAATCCCTACAATAGGAACAATGGTTCCTAGAGGTGCTTTTAGCTGGGTCACCAAAAAAATGATGGGTGAAGTTTCTATTCCTCTAATCACAACAAACCGAATTAATACGCCAGAGCTTGGTGAAAAAATATTAAAAGATGGACATGCCAATATGATTTCTATGGCGAGGCCATTTTTAGCAGACCCTGATTTTATAAAAAAAGCCGAGGAAAATCGAGCTGATGAAATCAATACATGTATTGCTTGCAATCAAGCTTGTCTGGATCATGTCTTTAAAAGAAAAATAGCCAGTTGTCTTGTAAATCCACAAGCATGTCATGAAACAGAATTGATCTATTCACCGGTGATGGACAAAAAGAAGATTGCTGTTGTAGGAGCAGGACCTGCAGGATTGTCCTTTTCATGTGTAGCGGCAGAACGAGGACATGAAGTAACCATGTTTGATGGATCCAATGAAATTGGAGGGCAATTTAATATTGCAAAACAAATACCGGGTAAAGAAGAGTTTCATGAAACCATCCGTTATTTCAACAAAAGAATTGAAAAAGCCAACATCAATGTTAAACTCAATACAATTGTTGAGGCAAATGACTTAAAAGACTTTGATGTAATCATTCTTTCTACAGGAATTCAGCCTAGGAAACCTAATATAAATGGTGTAGAGCACTCAAAAGTAATGAGCTACTTAGACGTACTTAAACACAAAAAAGAAATTGGTGGTAAAGTCGCCATTATTGGTGCTGGAGGAATTGGTTTTGATGTAGCAGAATACATTACTCACGAAGGCAAATCAAGTTCACTTGATGTAGCTGCATTTTTAAAAGAATGGGGAATTGATGGTATGGGTGAAGCCAGAGGTGGAATCGAAGGTGTTGAATCAGTTCACCCCAAAAGTCCGAGGGAAGTCTTTTTAATGCAAAGAAAAGAAACACGTGTTGGAGCCAAACTTGGAAAAACAACTGGATGGATACACAGAACGACATTAAAGAATAAAAAAGTAAACATGATTAATGGTGTTCAATATGAAAAAATTGACGACAAGGGCCTTCATTATACGAGAAAAGAAAAAACACACATTTTAGAAGTCGACAACATTGTTTTATGTGCTGGGCAACTCAGCAAAAACATTCTTAAAGAACCTTTAGAATCAATGGGAAAAGAGGTGCATTTAATTGGTGGTGCATTTTTAGCTAGCGAACTAGATGCCAAAAGAGCAATTAAACAAGGGGCAGAATTAGCTGCATCTATTTAATTTTTAAAAAAAACCAGTCTTTTTTTTCTATAACTATTGGAATTACTATATTTGCCCCCTGCTAATTGCTGGTACCTTAGCTCAGTTGGTAGAGCAAAGGACTGAAAATCCTTGTGTCCCTGGTTCGATTCCTGGAGGTACCACTCTTAAAAAAAGAAACCCTCAACATTATGTTGGGGGTTTTTTGGTTTCAATATTCAACAGTAAAATCCCAAATTAATTCTTTATTTTCGTTTCAAGCAATAACTCATGATCAATTTAGACAAACTCAAACAGATTTATAAATTCTCTAAAGAACTTAGTATTGAAGATGCAAGTGTTTTAATAAAATCTGCTAAAAATATTTCATTCAAAAAAAAAGAAATTCTAATTGATGAAGGGTCTTTAAAAACAACTGTCTTTTTTATAAAAAAAGGAATTGTCAGATGCTACTGTATAAATGAAAAGGGAGAAGAAATTACTTTTGGACTCATCACAGAAAACCAAATCATTAGCAACATTGACACCATCCTTTATGACCGCCCATCCAATTTTTATTTTGAAGCATTAGAGGAAACAAAAACATTCTCTATTGATTATTCTATCGTTGAAAATATTATCGAAAGCAATCCAAAACTTCAAAAAAACAGAAAGTTTTTTGCTCAAAAAATGATGAAACTTCAGCATGAGAGAGTAAAATCATTTGTTTTACTTAACCCAGAAGAACGCTATCTTGATTTTATTAAAAAAAACCCAACCCTTGTGAATCGAGTGCCGGGTAAATACATTGCAAACGTTTTGGGTATCACGCCTGTTTCTCTAAGTAGAATTAGAGCAAGAGTCGTCAATCAAAAAAAATAACGACTTTTTCTTTTATTATCTTTTGTTAATTATTTTGTGATATCGCCGGCATAAATTTGTGGTATACTTTAAAACAATAAACCATGAAAAATCTAAAAAACAAAATTTTAAAATTATCAGTATTTGTATTATCAATAAGTGTTCTAACTTCTTGTTCCAAACATAAAGAAGTATCTGAAGCCGATGCAGTCGCATTAATTGAATCATCATTAGAAAAAGACACTTACGGAGTCTCTGAAATGATCACCAAATACTCAGAACAGATTGTCGATGAAATTGCTTCATATCCATGTGCCGAATACGACACATCCTATAACTTTTCTCATGTTGGAAATATCATTGAGGCAAATTATGACATCAATTGGAATTACACGCTGAATTGTAATATGGGCGTTCCAAGCACCATTGATTTAGAGGCAAGCACTGCCGGAACTTATTCCACAAACAGAGTAAACTCAAATGACAATTCATTAACAAACCTAAACATTACAGGAGTTGAGCCCAATGAAACATCATTAGTTTTTAATGGAAATCTTAACAGAGATGGAAATCAATCCTTTATTATGGGATCTAAAATAAGAGATGTAAGCAGTTCTATATCTATTATAGTTTCAGATATTAGTGTAAACAAATCAAGTCTTGAAATTGAATCTGGAACAGGGACTGTTGCTTTAAGTGTAGACAATGGAAATGAAACGTTTACTTTTAATGGAGACATTGTTTTTAATGGTGGAGGAAGCGCTACGCTTAACATCAATGGAAACACTTATCAAATTAACCTGTAACAAAAATTATAAGCACGGTCTGCTATGAAGTACACAGAAGCCCTTTATTTTACACCCTTTGTTTTGAACCTTCTTAGGTATTTATTTATCGCTGGAACAGCATTTTTAATCTTCTATGTTTTGTTTTCAAGAAAATTCAAGACAAATAAAATACAAAGCAAAAAAGCCAAACGAAAGGACTTTCTACGAGAAATATCATTTTCATTGCAGACCATTGCCATTATTGCTGGTGTCATTATGTTGATTGTATTTACTGGTCTTAGAGAACACACACAGTTTTATGGAGACATCAATCAATACCCAATTTGGTGGGTGCCTATAAGTGTGGTCTTGGCATTAATTTTACACGACACCTATTTTTATTGGATGCACAGAAGTATTCATTCCAAAAGACTTTACAGAAAAGTGCATTATGTTCATCATAGATCCATCAATCCCTCTCCCTGGGCTGCCTATTCTTTTGGATTTTTAGAAGGTGTTTTAGAGGCTCTTATTGCACCCATTATATTATTTATCATTCCGATTCACCCCATTGGCTTAATTGCCTTTACCATGATGTCATTATTCATTAATGTATATGGTCACTTAGGCTTTGAAATAACTCCAAAATGGTTTAGAAAATCATTTCTTTTTGAGATCTTAAACACCTCTGTTCATCACAACCTACATCATGAAAAATTCAATGGGAATTATGGATTGTATTTTCGTGTTTGGGACCGAATCATGAAAACAGAGAATCCCAATTATGTAAAAAGTTTTGATGCCATTCAGCAAAAACGATTTGAAACAAAAAATAAATTGATCTAAATAAAAATCCAATAGACTCTGATGGGGCTCTTTTTTAAGCAATACTTGTTTGAGCTTTTGCGCTGAGTTTTTCTTGGTATTCTTTTTGAATTTGAAGCACCCATCTCTTTACTCGCTCATAGCTCAACTCATCTTGGTTGTCCTCATCAAGAGCCAAACCATAAAAAGTGTTTTCATCAAGTGAAGCTTTTGAAGTTTCAAATTCATATCCTTCACTAGGCCAGTGACCAATAATTTCGCCTCCGTTTTTAAGGATTTCTTTTGCAAGAATTCCAATTCCATCAACAAAATATTCACCATATCCTACTTGATCTCCCAAGCCAAATAAAGCAACTGTTTTTCCTGTAAAGTCTATTTCTTTAAATTCATCAAAATAATCATCCCAATCACTTTGTAAAATACCATCATACCAGGTTGAAAGGCCAATAATTATTAAATCTTCAGTATTCCAAATATTTGGCTCAATTGAATTTACCTCAACACAATCAAGCTCAAAATAAATCTCCAAAATGTCTTTTAAGTAATTTTCAATTACATATTCAGTTGCTCCAGTATCGGAGCCATATATTATTGTCGCGTTCATCATTATAATGTTGAATTCAGATCAAATTTCCAACTGCAAAAATAGCTCAAAATTTAATACCTATAAATACTATTTTAATGGTATATTCTGAATAAGTAAAGTCATAAAAACAAAACAATGAAAACCAACCATAACTAACTTAATATACACTAATCGTTATTTAGAACTTAAAATAACCGCTCTACTTTTAATCAAACAATACTTGTTTTTTTCTTTAAAATTTCGGAAATTTAGAGACCAAACCTAATGCTATGAAATCTCTTTTAATGAGCCTTGTGCTCGTATGCGCTTGCGCAAGCTCTTTTTATTCTCAAAAAGTTAACAGATGGTACCAAGATGGTAAAGTCGTTTTTGAGCTATCTAATCAAGTAAAAAAATACAAATGTCTTAATGGAATTGTCGATGGAAAGTCCATGCCTTTTTCGAATTCTGCCATATATAGATATCAAATAACTGGTGTTAAAGCACTTCATCAAAACATTAAAGATGAAAAGTTAAGCAGAACTTATCAAGTTGAATTTAACAACATCTATGAAGTCGAATCTCTTATTGAATTGATAAAACAAAACATCGATGTGGTTTATGCAGAGAAAAAAGAATTACACGAAAACTTTTTAACTCCAAATGACACCTACTTTTCCAATTCATTCAATAATGGTCAGTGGGGGCTCTTTCAAATTGATGCACCACAAGCATGGGACATTTCAACAGGAGATGCCAATGTTGTAGTAGCTGTTACCGACAACGCTATTCAGATCAACCACCCTGACCTTGTTAATAAATTAGTTCCTGGACGAGACGTTGTAGATGACGACAATGATCCATCACCTTGTGGTGGAAATGATGGTTTTCATGGTTCTCACGTATCAGGAATTGTTGGAGCGGAATCAAACAACAACCTCGGTGTTGCATCTATTGGATATGATGTCAGCATCATGCCTATTAAAATCGGAAACTGTTCAACCGGAGCCTTAACTGGTGGGTATGATGGAATTATATGGGCAACTGATAACGGAGCAGATGTTATTAATATGTCTTGGGGAGGCGGCGGCGTTTCAACATACGGACAAAATGTATGTAATTACGCTTGGAACAACGGATCTATTTTAGTTGCTGCTGCTGGAAATAATGGAACAAGCCAACAGTTTTATCCTGCTGCATACAACAATGTTATTTCTGTTGCTTCAACTACAAGTGGAGATTCCAAGTCTAGTTTTTCTCAGTACGGAACTTGGATTGATGTTTCTTGCCCTGGATCAAGCATCCTAAGCTGTAATCAAACTACTGGGTACCAAATTACACAAGGAACATCAATGGCCTCACCAATGGTAGCTGGTCTTGTTGGGCTTATGGTTTCATATGCACAATCTGCATCACAACAAGATATTGTTAGCTGCTTGTTGTCTTCGTGCGATAACATTGATGCTGCAAATGGTAATTATGTAGGCCAGCTTGGAGCAGGAAGAGTAAATGCACATCAAGCTCTATTGTGCTTAAATGCATTTACATATAGTCTAGATGCAGGAATTACTCAAATAACAAGTCCTTTTGAGCAAGTATGTGATTCTAGTGTTACACCTGAATTCACACTCAGAAATCTTGGAAGTCAAACATTAACCTCTGCTGTTATATCTTATCAGTATGACAACGGAGCGACTCAAACATACAATTGGTCAGGATCATTAACACAAGGCAACACTGAAACCATTACATTGCCAACTCAAGGATTAAGTGCAGGTGCACACACCATAACTATTTCTTGTAGTTCTCCAAATGCTTCAGTTGATCAAAACAATCAAAACGACAGCCAAACCAGCCCTTTTACAATTATTGTAAATGGACAACAAGCAACTATTGATGTTTTAACCGATTGTTATGGATCTGAAATTACTTGGACTCTAACACCTCAAGGAGGCACAACAGTGCTTGCACAAGGAGGTCCTTATCAAGATGTAGCTGGAGGACAAATGAATTCTTCAAATGTGTGTTTATCTGCGGGTTGTTATGTATTTACAATTAATGACACTTATGGTGATGGAATGTATGGAAGTCAATGGAATTCATGCTCTGTAGACGGCTCATATTCTATAAGTGATGCCAACGGAAATGTTGTTGCATCGACAATTGCTGCAAATGCCAATTTTGGAAACCAAGAAATTAACAATTTCTGTATCGTTTCAAATTTAACTTATGACATTGGTGTAAGCCAAATTATTTCTCCTGAAGGTCCTACATGTAATCCAGCAGTAGTTGGTGAAATTGAATTATTTAATTATGGTTCTTTAGCTGTTTCATCAGTTGACATCACATACGATTATGGAGGCGCTGCTCAAACCACCACATATACAAATACTATTGCCCCAGGAACATCTGCATTGGTTTCTCTTCCTGTTGCAAATCTTACAGGTGGAGCTGCAACATTTAATGTAACCGTGTCCAATCCAAATGGAAATGTTGACCAAAATCAAGCAAATGATAACATGAGCTCTAGTATATATGTGTATGACACTTATGCTGCACTTCCATTTACAGAAGACTTTGAAAGCAATGGTTTTACCAACAATGAATGGTATATGACCAATCCCGACAATGATATCACATGGGAAATAGCAACTGTTGTTGGAACAAACCCGGGTAACAAGGCTGCTAAAATTGACTTCTTCAATTATTCTGCTGGGGGACAAAGAGATGGTTTTCAAACACCTCCTTTAGATTTAAGTGCTCAAACCAATGTACAAATGACTTTTGAACATGCATTTAGAAGATACAACCAACAATCAAGAGATTCATTAGCAATTTTGGTATCAACAGATTGCGGTGATAATTTCACTTACATTGGAAGTTATGCAGAGGATGGAACCGGAACTTTTGCTACAGCATATACCTCTACTGTTGAATTTGTT
>NZQU01000026.1 GCA_002696025.1 Crocinitomicaceae bacterium | reverse complement strand
CTATACAACCATTAGCATCAGAAAATGAAGTGATTGTAAACGTGTAATCAATAGCATTTGCAGTTAATGATAATATTTCTTGATGATTAATTGTACTTGTTGAAAAAGACGTATTTGCAGAGCCAGTATAAATATAATCAATATTAAACGGTTCTTGTCCAACACCAGAGTTAAAATTAAATTGAATAACTGCGTCCTCATTTTCACATATAGGAGTTTTCATTGGGGAAAATGCATCTATTACTGGAGTGCTAAATACTTCAATTATAATTGGTTCTGGCAATGTGTCTGATGGACTTATGCTTCCTCCGTTAGCCTCAATTTTAGTAAACACAATTGTATTCATTCCAATATTGAGCTCACTAGAAATGTCAAACAAGAAAGGTGTATTTAATGCATTAATATATGGTATTATAGTTCCATCGCAAAGAACATCTCCAGATGAAAAAGATAGTGTAGATGCAGCTGGGGGAATTGTTCCTGGGCAGTTACTTCCACCACCATCTATTGTGAAAGTAATACTTATTGGAGGAGTTCCTTGAGAAGCTGTAGCTATTAAGTTTAGAGGATTTGTATTTTCTCTACAGATACTCGTTGCACTTGAGACAACTGTAGCAAGAGGAAAAGGTATTACTGTAACGTTTGTACTGGATGAGGGATAAGTTACACAATCATTAATATCTCTAATAGAATCTATAAAAACTGTAACTGGATCAGCTCCTGGATCATAGTTTGGAGTAACACTTCCACTTCCATTCATTCCAGAAGTTATTGAAAATGTGGCATAAGTACCCATTGGGTTTTCGTCACCATGTAAATAAACCGTAAATGGAGGTGTTCCAGACAACATTCCTACAGATATGTTTGTTGATAGACCTTGTGAAACAGGATTAGGATTAGCAGTTACTGAAGCAAGATCAATTTGAGGTTCTGGATTAATAATTAGGTCTGATATAGTTGTATATGGTAATGAGCCATTATTACTACAGCTACTGCCAATAGGAGGATTTAACTCGTATTGAAAAGTATGTGTTGTTGGTAGACTTGAGTAGCCCGATAAATCAATTGGATTTGAAACAGCTAATCCATTATATGTCCAAATTCCTCCTGGGTCTTCTCCATTAATTAATTGATTTAAGTCATAATTTGTAATAAAAATATTGTTATCACAAATATCTTTTATTGGTATCACAGGATTTCCTGTGTTAGGTGGACTTTCTGCTGTAATTGTAATATTAGTAAAATCATTAGGACAGGTGCCACTTGGGTCGTTAACTGTATATGTATAAATTCCAAAAGGATCTACACTATTTCCAAAATTATCTGCAGCTCTAAATGTTCCAATAATAGGGTTTCCTCCAAAACTCCAGATCCCTCCAGCGTCACCTCCAGTAGGAAAGAAAGCAGGATCGTTATTAAGATCATATAAAGTAAAATCATCTTCACAAATAGTATTTGCAGTTGTTATTCCTGCATATGGAGATTGAAAAACAGTAAGTGTTACCGAAGAAGGAGTAGCATCAATACATCCTGTGCTTATTTCTTCAATTTGTGCTATAGTGTATGTTAGTGTTCCTGCAGATAAAGTTGAAATTATTACAGGTGTGCCACTACTAACCAAATTGCTATTTTGATCAACAGTGACATTTTGCAAAGTATTATTAGGATCAAGATAACTGATGTTATAATTACCAATTCCACCAATTATACCAAAATCTAAATTTACTAAATCATTTGTGCAGACTTGATTGTTTGGATCACTAGTACTGAGAGTTGAGGTAGGTGGATTAGAGATAATTATTGTAATTTCCTCAATATCCTGATTAGGACATGAAGCAGAAGGATTTGCAATACACCTTAAAAGATAGGTTCCAGCAGAGGCATTCCAAGTATTTGGATTTAGAATTGGAATACCACTTCCAATTGGAGTTGCAGAGCCACTACTAGTAATGTTTTCCCAGCTTATTCCAGAAAATGGAACTGGTAGTGTATTAAAAAGAGTATTAAGGTCTAATGGTAAATTGTAGGAACAAATAGAAAAAGATGTAGGAAGTGATCCTGCGGTAGGTGCGGCGTCAATTATTACAGTAGTTTGAACAAAAGCTGGTGATGGGCACCCTGGAAGTGGGGGTACTGTATATTGATATAGATAGTTTCCTACAGGAAGAATAGCAGGGTCAAGTGAGTAATTAAAGCTGTTGAATGGAAGAGTTGGATCTGGATTGCCTCCTCCAGCATCACTCCATACTCCGTTAAAATCAGGAGGTCCTCCTATAGCATTAGGTAAATAAAAGTTTGGACCTTCATTTTGACATAGGTTAATAGGATCAGTTATAACAAATCCAGCATTTGGAGGATCATTAATAACAAGAGTTTGTAAGCTTGGTGTTGTTGTTGGATATATTTGGCATAAGTTTCCTGTATTTGTAATTGTTAAGATATCAAAATCATAGCTTCCAGAGATTAAAGGTATTGTTATAAAACCAGCATATGGAAATCCGGTACAAGTAATTGGTACAGGGTTTATAATAGTACCACTACCATCAACAATATCAAATGAATAATTACCACTACCAGGTGTTAAAGTTCCGCTTGTTTCTGTAATTAAAAAGTTTAAAATGTTTGACCCATTACTACATAAAGGATTATTTGATGTAATGCTAAAGTCAAATGTAGTAATGCTTGGATTTCCAGGTACTGTAATTGTACTACATCCTACACATCCAGGATTTGATTGATCTGTTATACATACTTCATAATCTTGAGGTCCAGGATATACGCTTACTGTTGTAGTGGAATTTAGAGGAGAAGTAATACCAGTAGTAAGTCCTCCTGGTGAAGTAAGCCATGAATAATTATATGAGTTTGTTGTAGGGCATACAGATGCTACTGGTCCAAAACTTATAGGTGTAACATTAAATGCTGGCGAAGCAGCATATCCTAAAGCAGGAGGAAAAGGAATTGCTGGGTAATTAGGTTGACCTGTAATTCCCATTGATGAAATAATATTTCCTGTAGCATTAGTTATAAGATTACCTTGATTATCCGTAACAAAATATGCACATTCATTTGGGTTAGGCCCTCCACTTAAGAAGTCAACTTGAAATGTTCCTCCAGCAGTTACAGGAAAAGTGTATATAACAGGTCCATACTGATCAGAGTTAGGTCCATATGGATCTGCACCTGCACCAGGAGGACTCATCGTGAATGTGCCTTGAGAAACACCATCTATAAATACTTCTAATCTATTGTCAATTGAAGTAGGAGTTTGCGGAATAGTTGCCCAGCCATCACCTCCTTGATCATATAAATATATAGAGTAATTACAAGTATTGAAACTTACATCTGCAGATAAATCTAATATATTTGGACATGGGTTTGCAGAGCTAGTAATTGAAGGAGTAACTACTGGTGGAGCAACATTTATAGCTGCTGTAGTACTACATGAAACACCACCATTTGTATATGTAAATTCATAATTAGTAGAAACTGTAGGGTTTACTGTCAATGTTTGGCTAGCAGTAATTAAGCCCGTAGAAAGATTTTCCCAAGTATAAGTTGTACCACCAGGTGGAGTAGTTTGAATATTAACATTTTCTAATCCCCATAAATCAAAAGTTGGTCCTGAAGTTGAGGTTTGACTCCATCTAAAGCTTGTATTTGGCCCCCACGCTGCAACTGGAATAGGCACTGAGTATTGTGCCCAAGTAGTAAAACTTTGTAGAGCAGGATTAGTCGGACCAAAATAAGCAACATTTGTAAAAGGCATTGGATTAAGATTAAATGGCCAGCTTGTTGCAGGCATATCTACCCATGTGATCCCATTTGTTGAATATTGTAACATTATCCCTTCATTAAGTAAATCAGGACCATCACAACCTGCTGCTGATTGAGCTTCCATCTTAAATTCAAAAATAACATTTCCACCAAGTGGTACTGGTATTGGAACAGTAGACGCTTGTCTAGGTGTTGCTGAACCAACATTGAACCAAAGATGGTTACCTGCAGGTACTACTCCAGTTCCTGCACAACTTACAGTTGTAGTCGCTGAACCAGTACAGGTCGAGGTTGCTCCTCCTCCAAGTGTAATATCTGCCCAAAGATTTGATTGATTCCATGGTGAATTAAAATTATCTGAGTATATAGATGATAAGTAACCATCTCCTGTTAATGTAGCTGTTTCACCACAAGTTATAAGTGTAGGTGCATCAACACAAACAACGCACTGACCAAATATAAATTTACTATTTAAGAAAAATACTAGTAATACTATGCTTAATAATAAAGATTTCTTATTCATAGACAATAGTAATTTTGTTCAGTTCAAACTTTGTTAGAGATTTATAATTTGTTTTTTCTTTAATTGATACAAAACCAGAAAAAATTACTTCATCATTCCATTTGTCATGACAATCAAATAGAACAACTTCATTGCTAGCAATTTGTATTGTATAAAAACCCTCCTCATTTTGATCACAATTGATACATATATCATTATGCCAAATATTGGCTTTATATTTAACAGAAATATTTTTATTGGTAAGATTCGTAAATTTAAAAATAACTACTTCTTGATTTGCAGTAGAAGAAAAATCACATAGCTGATAAGTATATTCAATTTTCACAGTATCATTTTCAAAATATATATTCCATTCATCTTGGTTAGACCCTATTAGATTTGTACTAAAAAAGCAGAAAAAAAATATATTTATAAGAGAAAGGTATTTTTTCATTGAAGTGGGTTTAACAACTGCCAAATATACGAAAAAAAAAAAAGTTTGTTCCTTAGATTGTAATTAAATTAGTCTAAAATCTTACACTCAGATTCTTTTATCCATCCACTATTTCCATTTACAAGTTGAATATTAATCCAATTTCCTATTTGATCAATTATCTCTACTTTACTTCCTGAATGAAGAGTAAATAGATTAGTACTGTTGTTTGAAGGAGCACTATTAACAACTACTGATGACGAAAAAATAATTGCTTCATTGACACTTTGCTTTTCTTTAAATGAAAATAGTGCTATGCAAAAAAGCACAATAGAAAGTAAGCTTAAAAATCTTACAGGATTTGTTGTTTTTTTGCCTCTTAATCTATTTACTATTTGAACAATTAACACAATCCAGATACAAATTATTGCAAGTATTTGCCAAGTTTTTGTATTAAGGAAAGTAATAATTTTGTTCCACCATATTTGGTAAAAAAGTTTAGGTAATGATTCGATTTGATCAACTATTTTTAGCTGTGTTATTTCTAAATTATCTTTAGCTTTTTTGTTTTTTGAATCTAATTTTAGAGCTTTTTCATAATGCCAAATAGCATTTGCCCAATCTTGTTTCTTGTAATAACAATTACCTAAATTATAAAAAATCTCACTGCTTGCATATCCACTTGATAAAATACTATCATATAAATTAATAGCAGCTAAATAATTTTTTTTTGAATATTCATTATTTGCTATTGTAAAAAGAGAGTCTTTGCCAAATGTTGTTAAGCAACAAAATATTGATAATATACAAACTATTTTTTTCATTTTAATGCAGTTTCAACTTCAATAATGATTTTTTTTGCTTTTTGCAATATAGTATCCATTTGAGAATCTTTTTTTGTTCTTGGAGCATATCGAGCCAATTCACACTCATTTAATAACGCTACAAATTGATCTTTTATCTTATTATCAATTTTTGATGAGTTAAAATACTTAGCTATAGTTTCTTTTGATAATTTTGCTGAACTTACTTTAAATTTGTCAGCAAAATATCCCCAAAGTGATTTTTCAATTTCTTCGTAAAAACCTTCAAAATTAGAGTTAGAGATACATTTATTGGCATTTTTAAGTCTTTTTTGTGCAATTTTATTTGCTTTTCTTTTTTTCAAATCAGAAATGTTGTTATTTGTTTTAGAAATCATCAAATAATATATATTTAAGATTAATAATAATAATAACGGTAGCAAGAATATTAAATAAAATATTTTTTGAGGTATGCTACTTCTATTTATTCTTTTTAATTTTGTTGTTGATGCTATGTAATGTATATCTTTTTGTTCAGTCTTGAATATTTGTTGAATATTAGCAGTATTTTCATTATTAATACTTGCATTTATTGAAAGTTTATGAATATTTGATGTTTTGGTTTCATATTTTTTGATTTTAGGATTATAGACAATCAGATTTGTTCCTGGAATGATATATTCTCCTTTGTATCTTGGAATTAGTAAATATTCAAATATTTTCATACTTCTTTTTAAACCTCCTTCAAAAATTTTTTCAGATATTTCAGGTTCATATACCTCAAAGTCCTCTGGGAATGGAATGTTTAAGGGTTCAATTAATTCAAGATTTCCTGTTCCAGTAATTGTTATCTTGTAATTGATAGCCTCATTAGCATTAATTGTTGTCTTGTCTACTGATGATGTTATTTTCATGTCGCCTACAGCACCATTAAAATTAGCAGGAGGAACTGGTAGCTCAGATACATTAATAGTTATAGGTTTTGAACTAATTAATTCTTCTTGTAAACTATAATGTCTTCCAAAGAAGTTAGCAAATGGATCACGATTATTATTGGTATTTTGAATAACAATATTGCATTTTAATTGTAAAGGATCTATACTTAACTTTCCAGATTTTTGAGCAGTTAGTACTGATTTTTTGATTACTGCTACATTATAAGCTATTCCATCAATTACATCACGTTTAAATTGACTAGACACTTTTAAGTCTTTAGTCCAAAATCCATTTAAAGAAGGTAATGATGCAATTTCAGGGTTTTGTAATTCAAAACGAGTAAACAATTTGTATGTAACTAATATTTGCTCTCCCACAGTAATTTTTCTTTTACTTACATCAACTTTTATAAATAAGTTGTCAGAAATTGATTTCTGTTGAGCTTGATTTTTTTGTTTGCCTTTTACTACTTTAAGAGTAAAAGGTTCACTTTTAATAGTTTGTTTATTCGCTGTTATTGTAGCTGGAGTTATATTATATGTTCCTTCTTTTATTGCTTTGAGGTAAAAAGAATAAGTAGTTGATATATTGCTTTGACTCTTTCCATTCACAAAAGTATAACTGCTTTGTGTTGAGGGGTTAGGACCACTCAATATTTGTAATCCATTAAAATTTGGTGATTTGAAATTTTTTGCTTTTTGATCAATGCTGTATTGAAATCGCCCAGGAGCAGGAAGAGGTTCCGAATCATCAGAGTGCGTCGAGGTCGGTTGGACAACAAAACAACCAGGGGTACTGCCTTCTCCTTCCACCGTGTGAATCACATCTGTTAACGCAAGTTCTAATGAACCAGAATCCGCTAGTTTATAGTCGAAACTTTTTGATCCTTG
>NZQU01000025.1 GCA_002696025.1 Crocinitomicaceae bacterium | reverse complement strand
TTGATAAAACCAATCTAGAGTTCAATGCGGGGCCGCCCAAAAGATTTATTAATAATGAGATACAAACTTTTTCTTTATTTGTGTATCCAGGGGCAATACCACCAATAACCAAATGGTTTTGATAATTTGCTTCCTTTCTAGTAACCTTAAAAGGTTTGTAATTTTTAAAGGTATTTATTTCAATCTCGTTTTTATGAGATGGGAAATTAGAAAAATATTTTTCACATATTTTCACTACCTTTTTTAACGGTAAATCCCCAACAAAAGAAATGACACCGTTGGATGTTGTAAATAATCTATTTACATAATTACAGAGATGTTCCTTATCAAAACTTTGAACAGATTTTTTATTACCTAGTATGTTATTTCCCAATTCATGATTCTTGAATAATAACTCTTCAAAATCATCAAATATTTTATCAGATGGATTGTCTAAATATGAATTAATTTCGTCAAGAATAATTTCTTTTTCTTTCTCAATTTCCTTATTTGGAAAGGACGAGTTTATTGAGATATCAGCAATTAGTTCAATAGCTCTATCAGTATATTCTTTAGAGTATGATGCATAAATACACAATTCCTCTTTAGCTGTATATGCATTTAATTCTCCTCCTACAGAATCTAATCTAGATAAGATGTGAAATGCTTTTCTTTTTTTTGTTCCTTTAAATAAACAATGCTCTAAAAAATGAGCCAGTCCCATTTCATGACTTCTTTCATACCTTGAGCCTGAAAGTAAAGTCAATCCAAAATGTGATACAGGTGATTCAGTATGAAGATAAACAAGTCTCAATCCATTTGAAAACACATGAATAATAGGTTTTTTTTCAGTCAATTATTAAGGGTTTTTTCTGTGAATTATCCATGAATTATCAGATTTAGAATAATTTATTCGATCATGAAAACGAGAAGGTCTTCCTTGCCAAAATTCTATTTCTTTAGCTTCTAAGGCATATCCACCCCAGTGTGGTGGTCTTGGTACGTCTTTTCCTTTAAATTCTTCTTCATATTTTAGGTAAGCATCTAATAATGCTTTTTTTGAATCAATAATTTCAGATTGTTTTGAAGCCCAAGCACCTATTTGGCTTGATTTAGGTCTAGATGCAAAATATGCATCGCTTTTTTCATTTGATATTTTATGAACACTCCCTTTAATAGATATTTGTCTTTGTTGATGTGGCCAAAAAAACAACATACATGCATTGGGAGTTTTTGATAACTCTGTTCCTTTTTGGCTGCTGTAATTTGTATAGAATACAAATTGATTGGAAATGATTTCTTTTAAATAAACAATTCTAGATGAAGGTGCTTTATGATCAATGTTTATTGTTGATATTGAACAAGCGTTTACTTCAATATCATTTCCTTTACTTGCCTCATCAAACCAGGTATTAAATAATTCAAATGGATCTAAAGGTAAGTCATCTGATAAGTTGTTTTTATCAAAATCAGAGTGATCGTCTCTTAAATTTTCTAAGGAGTTATTCATGCCTCAATTTCATTGCTCTCTTCCTCAATGATTTTAGATCTTGTTTCATCATTTGGAAAAATATCAATAATTGGAGAAAGTAGAATTGATGGTATTTCAAAATCAACACCCATTGATGATAAACTTTCTTTAAGTCTTTCATAAGCTTCCTTAATAGAATCAGCTTCTACAAGAAATTGTTGAGATATCTTTTTTTGTTTTTCATTTTCATCATTCTCTACCATATAAGAGATTTTACATTTGTACCAAATGCCTGTATCATCATACGCAAAGATATCCTGAATTTCTGTTCTTGTGATTCCAAGAATATGAAATTCACCACGAATTCTTGTGCCAAGTTCTTCGTATATTCTAGCTTCAGCATCAGTGAATGATAAAGCCCCTAATAAATAAGGTTCGCTGACTCTTTTTAAAGTTCCATTTTGGAATTGTTTTGTGTATTTAACCTTTACAGTAAACCAAGAATTGATCATAATTTAAAATTAGAACACAAAGATAGGTTTTTAGTGTCTATGATATTAAAATAAAGTCATAATTAATTCAGATCCCAATTCGTCATAGTCAATACCATCAAAATTTCCAGATGACATCATTAGAAGTGAACTATTTGCGTTTACTTCCTTTTTAATAAAATCAAGAACTTCTTGAGTTTTATTAACAACCATAACATTTCCGCCAAAACCAGATTTAACTTGTTCAATAGAAATCGGATCAAGTTTTTTATGAGCAACAACATCAGGACTGTAATATACAAGTGCCAAATCTGCTTTTTCCATAGAATTTTTGTAATGTGGTAAAAACTCTTTTTTCAATGAAGAAAATGTATGAAGCTCCATACAAGCAATTAGTTTATTATTAAAGAATTGTTCTTTTACAGCACTAGTTGTTGCTTTTAGTTTTGATGGAGAATGTGCAAAATCTTTAAACATTACAAAGTTGTTTTTTTCTGATACCTTTTGTAATCTTTTTCCTGCACCACTAAAATCAAGCATTGATTTAAGGAAGTCATCTTCTGTGATCCCTATTGAATTTGCTATATGCATCGCACCCATTAAATTTTGTAGGTTATGAGCACCAAATAACTTAAGCTGATATTTAGCATTATTGTTATTGAGAATTGTTCCGCCGTTTGAGTTGACATCATATGAGGGAGTAGAATAGGGGGTGAGCTTAATTTTTTTAGTAATATTTGATGCGATCTTTTCAACCTCTTTATCCTCTATATTATAAACTAAGGTTCCATTTTCAGTTATTAAATCACAAAAAGAACTAAACTGAAATAAATAATTTTCAAATGTTGGAAATACATTAATATGATCCCAAGCAATGCCACTTATTAAAGCAATATCAGGTTTATATAAATGAAACTTAGGCCTTCTGTCTATTGGTGAACTTAGATATTCATCTCCTTCTAAAATCATTATTTTAGAGGTATTGGTTATTTTAACCATGCAATCATATCCTTCAAGTTGAGCGCCAACCATATAATCAACATCTAGATTTAGTTTTTTAAAGGAATGAAGCAGCATAGAAGTTATGGTTGTTTTACCATGACTACCCCCAATAACAATTCTAAGTTTATTTTTGCTTTGTTCGTATAAAAACTCAGGATATGAATAAATAGGAATGTTTAGTTCTTTTGCTTTTTTTAATTCAGGATTGTCAATTCTTGCGTGCATCCCTAAAATTACAGCATCTAATTCTGGATGAATGTTTTTTTCATTCCAACCAATGTTATTTGGTAAAATACCATCTTTGGCTAAACGTGATTTTGAAGGTTCGAAAATTTCATCATCTGAACCAGTAATATTTTCTCCTTTTCGATTTAATGCAATTGCCAAATTATGCATTGCACTTCCTCCTATTGCTATAAAGTGTATATTCATTAATGTTTAATTATGCTTAGCAATCCATCTGATTTCCATTAATACAGAAATTAATAGCATCCAACTGAACGATTTTACAATGATGACCCAATAAATTGCATGTTTATCGGTATATAAAAATATAGGCAAGCAAATGCCTATTAAACCTATGTAATAAAATCTTTTGTATTTAATAAGTGATTGTTTGGGGTACAATTGCCATGAAAAATACTGTATTACTGTGTAAGCAAGAATTAAGATTAGTATATACCTTGGCACATTAATTATTAATTGTTTATCATCTAATAATAAGTAGAATAAACAAATTATTAAACTAAGAATTAATTTAAGAGCAATAAGAACATAAATATATTTAAGATGCTTCATTAGACTAAATTTAAATATTAAAATTTAATGCTTTCATCTTTTTTTGAGGATTTACTGACACTTGAATATTAAAATCTTCTACTTATTTAAATATTTCCTCATTCCTTTACTAATATACTCTACCAATTCTCCATCTTTATTTTCATAAATTAGATAGACATCAAGATTGATATTTTCTTTATTGCTTAAGAATTTCTTTGTCTTTTCTAATCCCATAACCATAAAGGCAGTCGCATAAGCATCAGCTGTTGAACAATTGTTTGAGATAACAGTAGCACTTAAGAGATTGTGCTGAACAGGTTGGCCAGTAAATGGTGAAATTGTATGAGAATATTTTTTACCATTTCTAATGTAAAACTTTCTGTAATTGCCGCTAGTTGCAATGGATTTATCTGTGACGCTTAATATCTTATGAATGATTCTTTCATTTTTATTGTTTTTTTGAGGTTTATCAATGCCAATATTCCATGGTATATTGTCTTGATTAAGCCCTTTTACTTTTATTTCACCACCCAATTCAATAAAGTAATTTTTTATGTTTTTTGAATTAAAAAAATCAGCAATAACATCTACACTATAACCCTGAGCTATTGCATTGAAATCAAATTCAAAGCGTTTGTCAATTTTTTGAAAGGAAATGGAATCATTATTGTTTTTAATTAAATAGTGATGACCATTTTTAAATCCTACAAAGTTCATGATAGAATCAACTTTGTTTTTAGATAAAACTGACTCATTTGCAACTTTAAATAACCCCCATGACTTTACTAGTGGATGAATAGACGGATCAAAAGCCCCATTAGTATTAAGGTTTATTTCAATACTTTCTTTGAAGCAGTCTAAAAAATACCCGCTTTCATCAATAAACGAAGTGTCATTTTTGTTTTTATTAATACATGAAATTGTCGATTCAGAATTGTAATTAGATAAAACAAAATCTATTTTATTTAATATTGAGTCAATTTCCTTTTTTGTAATAGAATGATTACCACAAATAATAATATTATAAGTTGTTCCTTGAGCATTTCCAGAAAGTGTTGTTTTTTGAACTTTATCTGAGTTCAAGTCTGAACAAGATAATAGGAGTATCCATAATAGGAAACTAGTTTTTAACCAAATTAGATTTTTCGGTTTCAACAACCCATTTGTCTTGGGATATAGATTGGCCATTTTTGAAATAAGTGGTTAATGAATTTAATGAATCATATTTTAAGTAAACATCTCCATGATAATTTTCGTCTACAATTACTCTTCTTGTAATAAAAGTTTTTGAGCCTTTAATAAATTTTTCCTCAGTAAGACCAATTTTATATTGTTCACCGTTACTGTTCTTTAAATAATTTGGCTTTTTAACTTCATCAACTTCAATATTGTTTATTGAGTCCTTAGATTTTTCATTATTTACAAGGGTATTCGTCATGGATTCATTCTTCTTGATATTCACTTCAACGACATATTCTTTTATTGAATCTATTTCTTTTAATTTCTCAAAACTGTTGATATTTCTTTGGTCTAATTTGATTTTTTGATTTTCCAGAATTTTATTGTTGTTAATGCTCGTATTTTTTTGGTTGTTTGTGATGTGGTCATTTAATTTAACATTCAATGAATCAATCAATATCTTTATTTCTTTTTTAGAATGTTCATTACTGACAATTTTAGCAGTATTTTCTTGGTGCTTTTTATCAGTAAATACTTTTATCTCATTAGAAAAGTGAATTTTAGCCATTAAGCTATTGTAGAATTGAACTTGTTGTTTTTCTAAAGAATTAGTTTTGTTTAAAATGATTTCATCTGCTTTGTTTTCATTGGTTTTAAGGCTGTAATAATTCATTTCATTTTTAAAAATTCTTTCGTTTTCCATTTTCTCAAAACCATCTAATAATGGAGCTTTTTTTGAATTCTTATTAAACAAATCAGCGTTTATTAATGTTGCAAAACCAGGAGTGCTATCTGAACTCAGAACACCAAGGTCTGGAAGTATATTTTCTTTTACAATAGGTTTTGTAGTGTCAGAATCATTGTTTTTAGGTTTCTCTTTATTTGCTTTTATAATATTAGCAATTGAGTCTCTTGATTTAATAATTGCATCACCTTCAAATGAAGGTATAAATTTTGAGTTTTTTGAACTGAATTTTTTAGCAGTATTTAATGCATCTATAGCAGGTTTTAGTTTTTGTTGATTTACCAATGTGTATGCAGCTTTCTTTTTTCTTAAAAAAGCTTCATATATGGACATTTTTTTAAGTAGATCTTTAACCTTAGGATCATTTTTTTTATTTTGCATTGGCGCAGAATTAAGTATGTTTTTTGCTTTACTAAAACTACTTGGGCCATTATTGACTGCTTCGGTTGCCTTTCTTATTTGATCATTAAAAATCTCTAAATCAGTTGATTTTTGAAGATTGTTGGCATTCTTTATTTTTTCATCTGCTGTTTTAATTACTTTAGAATTAGGGTATTTAGAAACATGTTTTTTTGCTTTTGTATAGAGTTGAATAGCCTCTTTATAGTATGGGATAACACCATTAATTTTAGCATCACCTTCTGAAATTATCTTATTCGCTTCTTCTTCAACGCTGATTTGTTTTTGAATTAGGTTGATTCTTTTTATTTGAGTTAGAATTGTGGTTTTATTATTTGGTATTATTTCAATGCATTCCTTATAATTTGCTATTGCTAAATCATATTCTTTGGCAGCTTCATTTTTTTTAGCTTCATCAAACTTTTTCTTGTAGCTTGCTAGTTTGTCATTGTATGCTATCTTGCCTGTAACTTCTTTTATTTTGTTTTTTATGATGGAGTTCTTATTGTCGAGTGAAAATGCTTTCTCATAGTTTGATTTAGCATCTTCAAGTTGATCTAATTTCTGTAAACTATCACCCGATGAAATAAAATTATCAATTTGAATTTTTAATTTACTACTTGCTTCTCTTTTTTCTATTTCTTTTTTAATAGATTCAATTTTACTTTTAATTTTATCATCAGATTTAATAACCAATGCAGAGTCATAGTTTTCTATGGCTTTTTCTAATTGATCTTTAGAAAATGCTAAATCTCCAGATTTAACAAATGAATCAAACTTGTTTTTTTTGTTTTCAATTTCAGTTGCTTTAATTAGAAGATCTTCTATTTTTTTTGAGATATTTTTGAATTTGTCTTCATCTTTAACTACTTGGTCTCCATCCCATGAGAATTCTGCAATGTAATCAGTTTTTAAAAAAGAGAAGTCTATAGAAGTGTCCTTTATAGTTTTAAAAAGATCGACATTAAGCTGTTCTAAAGTTTTGATTTCGTAAGTATTGTTTTTATTGTTTTTAACAATTTTCTTGTAGTTAAAATCAGAAAAATCAAAAAGCGCTTTTTTTGTGACCATGTTTGGTTTTGCAAAGTACAATTCAAATTTCTTTGATGGGTCAATTTTAGCACTAATTACATACGAGCCATTTTCTTTAGATAGTGAACGTGATAATGTTCTTCCATCTTGGAGAAAATAAACGGTGACTGCATGTTCTTTGGATTTTGTGTTCCAATTTTCAATGGTTCCTGAAAATGAAAATGGCACCAATTGAGAAAACACGGAAAACGTATTTAAAAGGAAAAAAAATAGTAGAGTATATAAGTAATTATACTTCATTAGTGTCGTATATTAAAACCTAAGTTATATAAGTTTATACAAATTTCACTAAAAAAGTTCATTTTTCAATGAAATTAATTAATAGTTAAAACAAATATGACCTAAAATAATTATAGATTTAACTATTATTATAAACCAAAAATATATTTATTTGTTACAATAAAAAAGTAATTATGTCAGAAGATAATAATTTTCAGAATCCAATTGACCCTGATAAAATAACAGATATACCAAATTTGATTGAATATCCTCATACAGTTGGAGGTTCTGTTATAAAACCAGATGATATTGGAAAAGAAAAAGGTTTATCTCTTTCTGCTATGGAGCATCAAACTGAAATGCAATTGTCTCAAATATATGAACAGATGCAGCTTCTTGCAAAACAAGCCAAACAAATTAATGACAGGAAATTGATTTCAAATTTTGTTTACAAGTCTGAGTATAGATTTAAACCTATTATCAATCATCTATATCACTTGTATCAGAAAGAAAATTCTGATTATATATTATCACTAATTGCTCCTAATCAATGGGGACGAAGAGGAACGACATCTATATTTTTGGCATCTATTAGGTTATTGGCTGATCATACCTGGGATATTGTTGAAAAGTCGGAAGACTTTGAGCTTATCAATTCTTAATTAATAAAACCTGTATTTTTTTTCCCTTTTTAACTTCTGCAGCTTTGCTGAAGTTTAATAAAAAATCAATACATTTTTTACTTGGTTTAGCTTGTTGATGAAGCAGCTTTTCAAGCTCGAAGTGATTTTGTGATTTTATGTGATCTTGATTGTAAAAATTGGACATAGGCGTAGAATATTTATATGTTAACGCATATGAAATCAATTTATTATTCAATAAATAAAATATTTAGATTAAGCCATGGTATTTGGTGTGCCATAACCAATAGGATTGTTGCTGTCAGGGTTTTTATCCTCGATACTACCAAAGGTTTGTTCGTATTTATTTATATTATCCCCTAAAGCTTGAAGAAATCTTTTTGCATTGGAGGGAGTCATTAATATTCTTGATCTAACCTTTCCTTTTGGCATTCCTGGCATTACTTGAATAAAATCACAAACAACTTCAGCCGGTGAATGAGTAATAATAGCAAGATTTGAATAAGTTCCCAAAGCGATCTCTTCAGAAAGTTCAATATTCATTTGATTTTCATCATTTTCTTTTCCCATAATAATGTTTTTTTAATGTTCTTTTGCTGCTAAATACCTTTCTGCATCTAGAGCAGCCATACATCCTGTTCCTGCAGCAGTTACAGCTTGTCTATAGTTTTTGTCGGCTGC
>NZQU01000024.1 GCA_002696025.1 Crocinitomicaceae bacterium | reverse complement strand
AATTTTCCAGCAATAAAAGGTGGTAGTTTTAATTCTTGGGCTATGTTTTCTCTAGATTTATTTTTGATGAAATGAATTTTCATGAGCTGAGTGAAGAAATAAAATATGGATGCCACTATGGCTATAGGGTCTGCTGCTTTTGGATTGTTGTTGAAGTAATAAATGATTTGATTGGCCTTATGAATATCTCCATCACCAATGGCATTAATAAGTTCAAAAACATTGTAATCTTTAGAAATTCCGATATTTTCCTCAATATGAACCTCGTTAATATGGGTCCCTTTGTCTAATATGTCCATTAGCTTATTGAGTTCATTGGTCATTCTTGAAAGGTCATTTCCAATATGTTCAGAAAGTAGCATGGATCCTTTTGAATTGATTTGGTAACCTGCTTTTTTAAGAAATAAAACAATCCATTCGCCTAATTTATAGTCTTTTACCTTTTCTGATTTAAATATTACACCAACTTTCCTGGTGTTCTTAATGATTCTCTTATTTCCATTTATAGCCTTGTATTTGTGAGCAATCACCAATACAGAAGTTTCACAAGGAGAAGCAATGTATTCTTCAAGTTTATCTATGTCCTTAAAATCTTGAGCTTCACGAATCACCACAAGCCTTCTTTCTGCCATCATGGGGTATCCTTTTAATTCACTTACTATTGATAAAAGGTCGGCATCTCTTCCGTATACAATATGTTGATTGAAGTCTTTTTCATGTTCTTCAAGTGCATGATCACAAATGAGTTGTGTCATTTGATCAATAAAATAGGGCTCTTCCCCGTGAAGTATATATACAGGTGAAAACTTTTTGTTTTTAATATCTATTTCAAGCTTTCTGTAATCCATTTATTGATTTTCGTGTTGAGACCAAATAGAACTCAATTCAATAAGTGTATTGACACTTTGTTGCATGTCTTGAACGCTACAGTATTCATGTTTGGAATGAAATGCCATTTCACCTGTAAATAGGTTAGGGCAGGGTAAACCCATAAAAGACAGGCGAGATCCATCAGTTCCTCCTCTTACGGATGCTTTTCTTGGTTCAATTCCTATGTTTTTCATGGCTTTTGATGCATAATCTACTACAAATGGAACTTCTTTTAAAATATCCTTCATATTTCTATACTGCTCACTCACAGTCATTTCATAACTTGCCCCAGGGAAATTACTTACAGCATCTTTTGCATGTTTTTCAAGTCTTTCAATATGATGGGGGAGTTTATTTGTATCATGATCTCTTATGATAAAGTCAACTTTGGCCTCTTCAAGACCACCACTTATTCCTGTGGGATGAACAAAACCTTCCATTTCATGAGTTGTTTCTGGAGACCATTCATTTTTAGGTAAACTGTCTACCATTGATGCAGCTACTTTAATGGCATGAACCAATTTATTTTTTGCATACCCAGGATGGGCACTAACACCACGAAATACAATGCTTGCTCCGTCAGCTGAAAAAGTTTCTTCATCAAGCATTCCAAGCATTCCACTATCTAATGTGTAACCATAGTCTGCGTTGAGCTTTTTCATGTCAAGATGATCAACACCTCTTCCGATTTCTTCATCAGGCGTGAATAACAATCTAATGTTTCCATGTTTTGCATCGGGATTATTCATCATATAGTTTGCAAAATCCATAATAATAGCAACACCAGCCTTGTCATCTGCTCCTAACAATGTTAGACCGCTTGCAGTAATGATGTCATCTCCAATTTTTTCTTTTAAATATGGATGGTCAGAAGCTTTAATAATTTGTGTACTGTCATCTGGCAAAATAATGTCTTGTCCTTGGTAGTTTCTATGTACGATTGGCTTTACATCTTTTCCTGAGCAATCAGGAGCAGTATCCATGTGAGCACAATAACAGATGGTAGGAACGTCTTTATTGCAATTGGATGGAATGGTTCCAAATACATACCCCCATTCATCCATTTCAGCGTCTGAGATTCCCATGTCAAGTAATTCTTGAACAAGAAGCCTTCCAAGGTCTTTTTGTTTCATTGAAGATGGAAATGTATTTGACTCAGGGTCAGCTTCCGTATCAATTCTTGCGTACCTTATAAATTTTTCTTCTACTGTGTGTTTGTAATTATTCATTGTTATCCATGTATTGTTTCATTAGTTCCATAAGACCTCATAAGACTGCCTTCAAATGAGAGTAAGTCTTGCCATCTTTTTTCAACATCTATAGTTGTGGCGTATTTTCTGGCATATTTTAAAAAGGTGGTGTAATGTCTTGCTTCACTTTCCATAAGGTTTCTGTAAAATATTTTTAAATCTTTATCTGTAAGTTTTTCAGATAAAATTTTAAAACGCTCACAGCTTCTTGCTTCTATTATTGCTGCAAAAAGCATTTGATTAACAAATTGGCATTCCTTGGTTCCACTTATGTTTTTCTTTAAAAACTTTAGAATGTCATTTACGTAGTGATCTTTTCTTTCAAAACCCAATTTTAAACCTCTTTCAATAAGCTTTTCATGGACCATTCCAAAGTGTTCCATCTCTTCAATACATATGGCAGTCATGTCCTTAACCAAATCAGTGTACTGTGGAAATTGAACGATTATGGAGATGGCGTTGCTTGCGGCTTTTTGTTCGCAAAAAGCGTGGTCAATCAGGATTTGCTCAATGTTTTCACTAGCAACATCAATCCACCTAGGGTCAGTTTCTAATTTTAATCCCAACATTTATTTCAAAGCATTTGATAATTCATTCCAAGAAAATTCATCTTGTTCTCCTGTTGTCATGTTTTTGAGCTGAACTGTTTTATTAATTAATTCATTATCTCCCATAACTGCAACAAATTCAACATTTAATTTATTGGCATATTTCATTTGTTTTGCAAGTTTTACATGGTCAGCATAGACTTCACATGAAATACCATTTTCTTTTAATTGATTGGCAAGAACCATGGCTTGTTCAGTTTCCTTTTCTCCCATGTTCACAAAAAGTACTTTAACACCTTTTGACAGCTCTTTAGGAAATAAATCTAGGGTTTCTAGAATGTCATATATTCGATCGGCACCAAATGAAATACCAACACCAGACATGTCTTTAAGGCCAAACAGTCCGGTTAGATCGTCATATCGACCTCCACCACAAATGCTGCCCATTTTTATATCATCAGCGGTAACTTCAATAATAGATCCTGTATAATAATTAAGTCCACGAGCAAGTGTCACATTGATATTGAGTTTTGCTTTGTTAAGCCCTAAAAGCTTTATTTTTTGAATGATGAATTCCATTTCATCAATTCCTTTCAAGCCAACTTTACTTTTTTCAAGAAATGATTTTAGAACAGATAATTTATCTTCATTTGACCCAGAAAGTTGAAATAGTGGTTTGATTAAATTAATTGCATCTGTTGGAATGTTTCTTTTTTCAAACTCTTTAACAACTCCTTCTTCTCCAATTTTATCAAGTTTGTCTAATGCTTGAGTAATGTCAATAATATTTTCTTGCTGATCACAAATCTCAGCAATTCCTGATAAGATTTTCCTATTGTTTAAATGAATGGTAAATGAAGGGATGTTTAATTTGCTTAAACCTTTGTCTATAATCTGTAAAAGATTGATTTCGTGCCATAAGGATTTACTTCCTATCACATCAGCGTCACATTGGTAAAACTCTTGGTATCGACCATGTTGTGGCCTGTCTGCTCTCCATACAGGTTGTATTTGATATCTTTTAAATGGAAATGGTAAATCATTTTGATGTTGAACAACAAAGCGAGCAAAAGGAACTGTTAAATCATATCTTAATGATTTTTCTGATAATGATGAAACAAATTTACCAAGCTCATTATTTTGTAAAGCCTCAGTGTCTGCCTTTTTAACTTTTTCACCTGAGTTCATAATTCTAAAAATCAATCGATCTCCTTCTTCCCCATATTTACCCAAAAGTGTTTTGTTAAGTTCAAATGATGGGGTTTCAATAGGGGAGAACCCATTTAATTCGAATATAGATTTAATGATGTTAAAGATGTAATTTCTCTTTAAAACATTTTGAGGTAAAAAGTCTCTTGTTCCTTTAGGTATGCCAATTTTTTGTGCCATAATACTATTCAGTTGTTAATGTATCTGATAAGTGTAATTTATAAATAATTCCATCAGATAACCCAATTTTAGGAACCGTAATGGAATTAGCATTTAGTTTTTCAAGTATGAAAAGAAATATATTGATGGCAGGTATGATTACATCTGCTCTGTCTGGTTTTATGGCATATTGATGCATTCTCTCAAGATTACTCATTGGAATCAGCTTGTTTTTAAGTTCAATAATTGCTTCTTTTTCCAATGCTACCATTTGTTTTCCTTCAAGAATCTTGTGTATTTTATTAATGTTTCCTCCAGTGCCAAATATTTTATAATCATGATCACTTTGAATGTTTTCTGTTATCCAATCTTGAATTTTATCCCAACAATTTTCTTTTACTTTTTTATTAAGCAATCTAAGAGTCCCTAATTTAAATGATTTGGAAGACTTTTTATTGCCATTTTCAAATATGCTAATTTCGGTACTTCCACCACCAACATCAATAATAATAAATGGATCCTCTTTATTGAATTCGATAAGTTCAAAAGCTTTAAGAATGGTTCTGGCTTCTTCGTCTCCTGATATTACTTCAATTTTTACTCCAGTTTTTTGATTGATTTTTTTAATAATTAAATCTGCATTGCTTGATTCTCTCATGGCTGATGTGGCAACCACTCGAAGTTTATTGCATTCATGAATATCTGCAATAATTTTAAATGCAGTGATGCTGTTTACAAAATTCTTGATTTTTTCATTAGAAATTTCACCCTTTTCAAATACATCTTTACCAAGTTGTAGAGGGATTCTGGTGTATGATATTTTATTCAAATACGGTCCCTCAGAGCTTTCAACAATCTTTCCAATTAGAAGTCTTGCTGCATTCGTTCCAATATCAATAGCTCCGTATTTCATTTAGTGTGCTCTATGAATGTGTAAAAATAGCATTTCCACGGTTTATTTATTTGATAAATCAATCAAAAACTTTTGCTCCTTCTGTGCAATTTTTACAAATATCAATATCAGACCTATTACTGATCAGTTGTGATCTGAAATTATTATACCTTTTGTTGTTCCAAATTGAATCAAATTTTTCCTCTAAAAGATTGCCCATTTGATGACTGGCATCTTTATCAAAACAACAGGGAACAACTCCACCATCCCATGTAATGACAGCCCCCGACCACATTCTCCAACAATGGTTGCTTAATTTGTGTTTCAATACATAAGTTCCATCTGAATTTAATTTATAACGAGAGTATCTTAAGTTTTTGGGAATTAAGTTGTTACCATTTTTATAATCATATATTTGAGCTGTTTTAATTCGGGTCTCATTCACACCTATTTCTTTTCCGAATTCTAAGATTTTAGGTATCTCATGTTCATTATAGCTCACAGCGAGAAACTGAAAAATCAAGTGTGGTGTTTTGGATTTAAGTTCTTTTTTGGCCTGAATTAAATTTTTAGTTCCCTCAATTACTTTATTGAGTTTCCCTTTTTTTCTATACCCTTCATATGTTTCTTGAGTAAGTCCGTCAATTGATATAATCAATCGATCAAGCCCAGATTTTACAATCTCTTTACTTTTCTTTTCATTTATAAAATGTGCATTGGTGGATGTTGCGGTATATATTTTTCTTCTTTTCGCCTCTTTTATGAGTTCTAAAAAGTGAGGGTTTAAAAAAGGCTCACCTTGAAAATAGTAATTGATATAAAAAACACTTGAATCAATTTCGTCGAGCATTTTTACATGCTCATCTACTTTTAACCTTCCTGTAGGTCTTGAAAATTGTTTCAATCCACTGGGGCATTCTGGACAGCCTAAATTACAAGACGTTGTTGGCTCTATACTTAAACTAAATGGTTTTCCTAAGTTTAATTGACGATTAAATGTCTTGGTGTATCGGTACGAGAAATGAAGCAAGATGAGATTCCATAACTTTTTGAAAGTTATGTTTTTTATCATATTGATTTGATCCCACACTAATGCCGACATGTATCAAAAGTAATGTGTTCACCTCATATTTAAAAGGAATAATTCCTCTTATTGACAATAAATCGTTAGTTACTTTGTTTATTAATTAAGAGTATTCATAATTTTTAGATTTATATTAGCGTAGTGATGCGATATTTTCTTTTTGGTTTATTGTATGTTTTTTCTTTTGCAAGTCTTTATTCACAAGATTTTGACAGAAAACATGCTTTTACATTAGAATTGGGTTTGCCTAATAGTTTTGTTAATGAAGCATACAAAGATGTTATGCAAGGCCTAGTTAATGTTGCTCCCTATTATCAATATACATCTGAAGGAGGTTTTATTTTGGCAACAGGGGTTAGGTACTCTTATTTTGCTGTTAATGAATTTAGAGTGCCATCAAAGGTATTTGGAGGTTGTCATACCATGGGTGCTTTTGGTAAAATTGGCTATGAAAAGTTTGTTAGCGATCGTTTTAGTATTGACATGTCTGTTAAAGTAGGTTATGCTGAACATATCTACAACACAGATATATTAAGAGAAAGTGGCACACCATATATTCGTTTGAATTCAAACTTTATAGAGCCTACAGTAGGTTTTGTATTGATGTCAGATGAAGCCAATTCTTATCGTTTAACTGTGGGTTATGCTTTTCAAGGCTATGGATTTAAGCCGTGGTATATTGGATTGGATTCAAATATTGGCTATGACCCTGTTGAGTTTGACAAAATATCCTCTTTTTTAACAATTGGATTTGGTTATACACATTACTTTAATGGGAAATCAAGTGAAGGCTTTTCTGAATAAGGAACTTTTCTTTAAAATTATCGTTCAAAATACTATACAAACAAAGCAATGAAAAAAGATTGGAGTGTATCATATGAAGATTTTGAGTCCTGGAAACAGTTGGATGAAGATGATCGATTGCTTGTTCAAGCTGCATATGAAGTATGCGAAAACGCATATGCTCCATACAGTAATTTTAAAGTTGGTGCCAGTTTAAAAATGAGCGATGGCCAGATTATAACGGGAAGCAATCAAGAAAATGTTGCATTCCCATCAGGTCTTTGTGCAGAACGTGTTGCTTTGTTTTATGCCGGTTCTAATTTTCCTCATTTACAAGTGAATACATTGTGTATTGTAGCCAAAGGTCCATTTGCCTCACCTGACAAGCTTTTATCTCCTTGTGGTGCTTGCAGACAAGTTATTGCTCAATCAGAAGATCGACAAGAAAATGATTTGAGAGTGATACTTGTGAGTCAAAATGAAAGAACCATGGTCTTTACCTCAGCAAAAGACTTACTGCCTTTTGCATTTATTTAAACTGCTACTTGGTATTCCCTTAGTGCATCATTTAATGATGTCTTTTTATCTGTAGAAGCTTTTCTTTTACCAATGATCATGGCACATGGCACATGGTAAGTTCCTGCTGGAAATTCTTTTGGATAAGAGCCGGGTATTACCACACTTTGTGGCGGTACATATCCTTTATATTCTTTTGCTTCAGCGCCACTAACATCAATAACTCTAGTAGATTTAGTTAAGACAACATTGGCTCCTAATACAGCAGCTTTTCCTATATGAACGCCTTCTACAACAATGCATCTTGATCCTATAAAAGCATCGTCTTCTATAATCACTGGAGCAGCCTGAACTGGTTCAAGTACGCCTCCAATGCCAACACCTCCACTTAGATGAACATTTTTACCTATTTGTGCACAAGAGCCTACAGTTGCCCATGTATCTACCATTGTTCCAGAATCTACATAAGCTCCAATATTAACGTAAGAAGGCATCATGATGACTCCTTTGGCTACAAAAGATCCATGACGAGCAATGGCATGAGGAACTACACGAACACCAAGTTCTTCGTATCCTGTTTTTAATTTGATTTTATCATGAAATTCAAATGGTCCCACTTCAATGGTTTCCATTTTTCTAGTTGGGAAATAGAGTATAACAGCTTTTTTAACCCACTCATGTACCATCCATTCTCCATTTTCATTAGGTTCTGCTACTCGGATTTCTCCTTTGTCAAGCCCTTCAATAACAGCTTCAATGCTTTTAATGGTTTGAGAATCGTTTAAAAGTTCTCTATTCTCCCATGCTTTTTCAATGATATCTTGCATATTTATTCTTTGAAACAAAAGTACGGAATCAAATTATTTAAATAATTTTTTTTTTGTTGATTTTTTAAAAGATAAAATTTTATATTTGCAATCGCATTTGCGAAAATTCTCCCTTAGCTCAGTTGGTTAGAGCATCTGACTGTTAATCAGAGGGTCCTTGGTTCGAGCCCAAGAGGGAGAGCTTCTAAAAATAAAGGTTTACAGAGATGTAAGCCTTTTTTTGTTCCCATCAGTTATACACTCAAATATACCAAAAATGGCTTGAAAAGGTTCTTTTTTGCCAGTT
>NZQU01000023.1 GCA_002696025.1 Crocinitomicaceae bacterium | reverse complement strand
CCCCCCACACATATACTTCACCTAAGTTTGTAAGAGCCATAGTACTAGATTTTGCAGTAGCTATTGTTTTTACATTGGATATTCCAGAAATTATATTGGGAATATTTGAATTTGTATAAGTTCCGTCACCTAATTCGCCAGAGCTATTTTCTCCCCATGAGTATAAATTTCCAGCACTATCAATTCCTATCATAAAATTATATCCAGAAGATATCTCAATAAAAACATTTGATGATATATCAGAAACAGGAAAGCTGCTATTGAAATTATCTCCTGAACCAAATAAGCCATTTGCATTTGCTCCAATTGAAAATACATCTCCATTTCCACCTTTACTTACTTCTAGAGAATAAGAGCCAGAATTGTAAACGGTAATTGAAGTATCATTTGCAGATAAAATTTCATTTCCATCAACAATCCATTGATTTCCAGTACTTGAATTGCTTGTTAAAATTACAGAATCTCCATCGCAAAATGTAATGCTTGATAGGGCCGAAATTATAGGTGAGGGAACAATGTTCATTATAATATAATCATTGAATTCTTGAATGCAATTGGTAGCATTTGAATAAGCGGTAAATGAAACTTGATCTAAATCGCTGAGTGAAGATGAAGAGTATGTGCTTTGTATGCCTAGGGAACTTACAGAACTTCCATTAACAAAAAATTGATATAAATCCCCTCCAGATGCTGAAAAGTCAGCTACATCATTTTCGCATATTAAGTTACTAGGTGCTATAGTCAGATTTAAATTCATGGAATTAACAGTAAATACATAATGATTTGAATTGGATGGACAATGGCCATTATATCCAATAATACTGATGCTATCTCCTTGTGCTAATGTATTTATATGGTATGTATTTGATGGACTCAATTGGTTTGTATTTCCATTTAATTGAAATTCATACTCACTTGCTCCATTTGCTGTAAAAGAAATGCTATCGTTTATACAGATGATGTTGTCTATATCAGAGCATGTAGATGTTAATATGGGGGTATTATAAACAGTAAAAGTGATGCTTGATAAGGAGTTACTAATACAACCATTTGTTTCTCCATTGACACTTATAACATCCCCATTTGATAAAGAAATAGCAAGTGTATCTATTGAAGAGAAAGTAGACAATGGACTACCATTAATTAAGAATTGATAATTTGTAGCTCCTGTCGCTTGTAAATTTGATAATTCAAAATCACATAATGATGAATCGCCGTTGTTAATTAGAGAAACAAGAGGGTAGTTATAAGTAACAATTGAAAGTGGAGTTGATGATGATGTACACCCATTACTTGATATTCCGTTTACAAAAACAACATCTCCATTAGAAATGTTTGTTGAAACAAAGCTAGAATTTAAACTTGGAATTGCTTGAGAGTTATTATTTACAAAAAATTCATATGTATTTGCTCCACTTGCAGTAAATACGATAGAGTCTCCTTGACAAATTTGAAGTGAGCTAGGTAATGAGCTAATGTTTACAGTTGGATTAGGATTAACAGTAATTGGAGCATACACAGAAGAGTTTGTGCAACCATTAACCGATGATGTTACAACAGAAATGGTATCTCCATTTAACAAACTGGTTGTTGTAAATGAACCAATTGGAGATGGAGAACCAATTGAAACTCCATTAATGAAAAATTCATATAAATTAGCTCCTGATGATGAGTAAGTAACACTTTCATTTTCACAAATAATATTATCGATGTCTGATGATGTTAATGTTGCACCAGGAAGTTGATTGACACTAACTTGAAGACTTGATGAAGCAAAGCAATTGTTAGATTCACCTGTTACTGAAACTGAGAAGCTCCCAATTCCAAATGAACTAGAATTTAAGGTGTCAATAATAGAAGGCAGACCTTGAGAAATATTTGCAACAAAAAATTCATAGTTTGTTGCGCCACTAGCAGTGAATGTAACAATTTGATCTTGACAAAAAACATTGTTTAAATCATTGCTGCTTAGAATCACTACAGGATTAGGATTAACAGTATTTGTAATGGAGTTTGAAGTTCCAACACAACCTAAATTTGAGCCAATAGCATAAATTGTTTGATTGTTTGTTATACTAGAACTTGAAAATGTATTTGTAGATGAAAGGCTACCTTGAGGAACACCATCAATTATAAATTGAAATAAAGTACTTCCATTTGCAGTAAAAGTAATGCTTTCTCCAGCACAAAAAATATTATCAATATCAGAGCTTGTAATAGATACAGAAGGTAATGGTGTTACTGTAACTGATATGGCTTGACTTGTATCAATACATCCATTAGTAGCTGATCCAATAACAAAAACAGAGGCACTACCATTAGGTAGAGTCGGAGTGAAAATAGTTGAATTTTGAGGAGCACCCTGTGAAGCACCATTTATAAAAAGTTCATATTGATTTGCATTAGCAGCAGTAAAAACAATGCTCTCTCCTTCGCAAATAGAATTGTTTGGGTCATTTGAAAAAAGGGATACAGATGGTGAAGGCAAAACGGTGAAGCTAATATTCTGACTTACAACACAAGTGTTGGATTCACCAGATACACTTACTATTTGATTGTTAGTTAAGGTTGAAGTTGAAAATGTATTAACATTAGAAGGGGCACCTTGAGAAACTCCATCAATAAAAAATTCATAAAGGTTTGCTCCAGACGCAGTAAAATTAACATTGGTTTGAGAACAAATTGTCGCATCAATGTCATCACAAATTAAAGTAGTTGTAGGTGATATGTTTACTTCAAAAATAGCTGTGTCAGAATTGTTTGAACATCCACTAAATGTTCCTACAACATAAATGATGTCATTGTCATTTAAACCAGTTGTATTAAAAGTAGAAAAAGCAGATGCGCTCCCTTGAGAGTTATTATTAATGAAAAATTCATATAAACTTGCTCCAGAAGCATTGAAGATAACATTTTCACCAGAACATATAGAAGTGTCAATTGAATTAAAAGTCATGCCAACATTTGGAAGTGGGTTTACTGTGTAAGAGTATATTTCATTAGCAAATTTGACACAACCACTATTGCTTTGACCCTTTACACTAACTGAGTCTCCAGATGTTAAAGTTGTGCTTATAAAGGTATTGTTAGGCGATAAACTTGTTTGAGAAATACCATTGATATAAAATTCATATAGATCAGCACCACTAGCAGTAAAAGTAATTGCTTCACCATCGCAAATAACATTACTCCCAGAAGATTCATTAAGAGAGGTAATAGGAAGTGGGTTTACATTAAAAATCATGATACTGGTGTCCATACAATTTAAGGTGTCTTTAACGACCAGTTGTATACTGTCCTGGTCATTAATTGCATTACTTGAATATGATCCAATAGACATATATGATGTCACACCAACATTATTTATTAAAAATTGATATTGATATGAAGTATCAACGGCAGAACTGGTAAATGATACGCTGTCAAATGAGCAAATTGTTGTATCTAAATCATTTGAAATCCATGAGTAATTTGGTAGGGGATTAACAACAAAGGTGAAAGACGGTTTATTAGTGCTGATACAACCATTTTCATAAGCCACAACACTTATAGAATCATTTAAGTTTAATGTGTTCGTGTTATATATAGTATCATTAATAGAAGGTGTATTTTGAGAGTTTCCGTTATAGAAATACTCAAATAAGACTCCAGGTACGCCACTAGAGGCTTCAAAGGAAACAGTTTCGCCTGCACAAATTGTTGTATCTGGTTCTGATGTAGTTAAATAGATAGATGGATTATTAATATGAACTGTATTAATTGCTGTGTCAGTACAATGGTTTTTGTATGTAGAAACTAGTGTTACTGAAAAATCTCCATTCTGAATAAAAACATGTGCATTTGTATCATTTTCATATGATATCCATGTGCTATCGATTGGTGGATTTAAATAATAACCCGAACCATCATTAAAATACCATAAGTATGAAGCGTCATTTGAGTTTCCTGAAAAAGGAACGGAAGTGTTAGTGAAAAGGGTAGTATCTCCAAAACAATATGGGCCTTGTACAGTAAAACCAACGTTAACAGGAAAAGAAGGGTCAAAAATTATATTGGTATTGGCTCCTTCATTTGTTGAGAAATAAGTTGTGATGCTTGAAATTCCAGCTGTTACTCCATTATATAAAACACATTCTGAAACAATATCATTATTTGATGATTTATTAAATTGAACTGGGTAATTTATATTTGAAGATGAAATGTAGATGGAGTCTAAACAATTACCCTGAATGACCAGACTATCATTTATATTTTGAATGCTGGCTGAATCAAATATCACTCGGCTACCAGCTTCAATAACTAATTTATTATAGGTGTTATTCCCTTTTATAGTTTGGTCATTACTTTTGTCAAAGTCAATTATTACATTATGAAAAGTAAGGCCATCGCAATTTAAATAATTGACATAATTACTATCTCCAACAGTAATTGTTGAGGACCCTGAATTAAGAGTGAAATTTCCGGTAATAAGATTGTATGCATAAAACCCAATAGTTAAATTAATATTTGAGTTTGAAAGACTTAATGTTTTAGTGGACGTTGAGTCAGCATCAATGATGCTTATTAATCCAGTTGATATCTCATTTCCATTTGTTTTGAACTCTCCTTTCAATATCAATATAGTTGAAGAATCACTCATATTAAGTGTGCTAGAAAGTTCAATAACATCATTGCTATTAGCCATGTAAATCGATAGATTGCAATCTACAAATGCATTGGATGGATTAAATGTTGAAGGTGAAGTAAATTGGATTCTATTTAAGATGCTGTTGGTTAAAATGTTCATGCTGGGATGAAGCGTTACGTTACCATTGATAAACATATTTGTATCCAAAACCAAACTTGGAGAATTCAAGCATGAGCTCCAATCCATTGACATAATATTAACAGAATCATCAACAATGACTTGGTTTCCTGAAGTTAAAAATGATAGGTTGTCAAATATTACATCATCTATTCCTGAAGGTATACTTGCAGCAGGAGTTCCTCCAGAACTTAAAGACCAATTGGATGCATCAGACCAATTTCCAGACCCTCCAATCCAATAATATGTTGCGCTAAATAAAGTGCTGTTCAATAAAATTGAAAACGAAATAAATAAGAAAATTTTCTTCAACATGTTATTTAAGGAAAATGAAACCAATCATTTTACAAATATTAATTAAATTATTATAACGTCAAATTAAAAGTGATAATTTATTATGTAATATTTATTTATTTATATAGTTTTGTTTGCATCAGGTTTAGTTATGAATTTTCGAAATTTTAATTCTTTTATAGGAGTTCTTTTATTCTCCTTTGTTGTTAATTCTCAAGTACAAGAGACTGCAGATACAAAACAAGATAAGTCCTTATTTACAACACCAGAAATATCAGAGGTAAATATTGATGTAATTACACCACCAGAAGGATTTGAAGTTTCACCAGCATTTAACGGATACATCCATTATCAAGCGAGTTCAGCAGTAATAATAAACTTAATTAATAAGGTAAATTTTAAGAAATTAGCTGAGGGAATGAATCAAGAATTTTTTGATAAAAATAAGCTGCGATACATTTCAGAAAAGAAAATAATAACCAATTCAGGAACAAAAGGAATTTGGTATAAATTTAATTTCACAACAGAGGGAAAAGATTTTTGTAGGTACATTGTTTATGCTGGTGATTTGAATAAAACCTTGTGGTTTAATTTTACCTATCCCCTCAAGCTTGAAGATCTAGTGGAAAATGAAATTTTAAATAGCATTCAAACTATAGACTTACGCAAAATCAAAAAGTGAGAAAGATATTATTTTGCTTAATACTATTTTCTGTTGGTTTTTTTAAAGCCCAACAAACGGTCAATCATCATGTTGATTTTTCTTCAGGAAATCAGAATATGTGGGGGCCTTCTTTTAATGCTTTTAGCTTCAATCAAGTCATTCCTATTTTTGATGTTCCTTGGAATGTGAACTTTGATACAGGAAATGGAGGTATCGTAAATATTTTAGGGCAAAGTTTTGGTGCTGGTATTGCTGGTCATTTCTCTGGTAACATAGGAATGGAATTTGCTCTTCAAGGTTTTACAACTGGCGAGGTTGCTGTTGATTATCCTGTAGATATTACTTTAGATATGCCAGTTGACAATACTTATGACCAAGGTGATCTTGTAACTATTGAAACTGACTATGCTGTTACCTCAGGTTATTCTTTAGACACCTATTTCCCTAGTGTTGGTGAGGCTACACTTGATTTGTATTTTCAATTGGGTGCAAGTCTTTCAGCTACAATATGTGTTTTTGGTTGTGTTACTTTTCCTGTTATACCCTCTTTTAATACAGGTGTCCAAAACATAAATATATTTACAGTAAATCAATATGGAATTGACTTCTTTTCTTTTAATGGAGGAACTCCAGCATATTCTTATAGTACTGGTTTGCCATTAAACATGGATGTAATTCCCCAACTCGGAGACTATGGATTAAGTGGTGAGTTGGATTTACCTTATGTAACAACAGATGATTATTTATCCGGTGACAATTTATACGCTTGCGGTGATAGTATTTATAGTTATGTAAATCTTGATATTTTTGCATTATTAGGAAACATTCCTGGTCAAGTTGGTTTGGTACTTGGAAATTTAAGCGGCTCTCAAGATTTGGGAGGCGTTGCAACTGTATCTTGGAATTTCTTCAGTGCTTCTTTTCAATTAAACAATTCAATTAATCAGTGTTTTGATTTTGAGCCTTCAATTTTTGGAAAATTTGAATTCCCAATAGCTGTTGATTACAGTATTAAATCCTCATCAGGATCTGTTGTAGAAACCGGAACAAGTAGTATTATCAATGCTCAACTAGGAAATGATATAGAATATAATTTTCCATGTCATTACGAAGAAATTGATATTGAACCTACATATTCGATCGATGGTATATTTACCAATCATACATACGACTCTATAGGATTTGATTTAAACATGAGTGCATTTGGTTTCGGGCTTGATATTCCTGGTGTTCAAATTACACCAGCAATTAATATTCCATCAATTTGTGTAGATATTCCATACCCATGTCCAACTTGGTCAAATCCTTTTAAAATTTGTTGGACAGAACTTTGTTCACCTGCTGTTAATATTCCGGCAGTTGGTTGGAGTGGTTATAGTTTGACGATTGGTCCTTTGTGGTCTACCTCAATACCCTTAGGTTCAATTACTTTTGATTTGTATAAACATACATGGAGTCTTGAAGGTTTTAGTGAATATACAAAGCCAATGTTTACAATGAAAGCCAGTCCTCTGTCCATAACCAACACATCTACAAATATTTTGTGTTACGGTGATAATTCTGGATCAATTAATACTTCTATTTCATCTATAAGTCCTGCTTTACCATATACTTATACATGGACAAATGGTGCAAGTTCTCAAAATCTATCGGGTTTACCTGCTGGTCCTTATGAAGTATCTGTATATGATAATAATGGTTGTCAATTATTTACAGGAGCTACCATTACTGAACCAGCTCAAGAATTGTTGCTTTCTTATTCTCAAATAAATAAAAGTTGTAATGGAGGAATTAATGATGGGGCTATAGACTTATTAGTTCAAGGTGGTACTTTACCATACTCTTTTAATTGGAGTAATGGAGCAAGTTCTGAGGATATTAGTTCATTAGATGCTGGAACATACAATCTAACAGTAACTGATGGAGCTGGTTGCCAAAAGTCTATTTCAGTTGTCATTAGTGAACCTAATTTATTAGGACAGGTTTCTGCCGTAACTCATGTGAATTGTAATGGTAATTCTGATGGAGAGATTAATATTGATGTTTATGGTGGAACACTTCCTTATTCTTATTTGTGGAGTACAGGTCAAATTGTTGATGATTTAAATGGTTTAAATGCGGGTAGTTACACCTTAACAGTTACCGATGGGAACTTGTGTACGAGTACGCAAACACATGTTGTAAATCAGCCTGCAACCTCCATTGCTCTTAGTGAAACTGCTACGGATGTTTTATGTTATGGTGACTCTACCGGATCAGTTGATGTTACCGTGGTAGGAGGAACACCGGGTTATAGTTTCTTATGGTCAAGTTCTTTAGGAACTGTTTTACCTTATATATCTGAGGATGTATACAACATACCTGCTGCTACTTATACAATAATTGTTACAGATGGTAATGGATG
>NZQU01000022.1 GCA_002696025.1 Crocinitomicaceae bacterium | reverse complement strand
TTCCAAGCATAAGTATAAGCAGGTGTTCCACCAGTTACTGTTAAATCTATTGATCCTAATGCAGAGGAGCTTGGATCTATATGAGTTAAAGAACCTACCAATTCAGATGGCTCATAAACATTATAACTAGAGTAATGAATGCAGCCATCTCCATCAATTAAAGTTAGTCTGTAAGTTCCTGCTGAAAGGTTTGATACATCCTCAGTAGAATCACCAGTATCCCAAAGAAATGTATATAATGGATTACCAGAAACAATCGTTAAGTCAATATTACCATCATTTAATCCATTACAGGTAACATCATCTACAGTCGAAGTTGTAACTAGTGGAGTTGAAGCAACAATTGAAAATGTACTGTCTGCAGAACAACCCTGAGCATCTGTTATAGTAACAGAATAAATCCCAGCAGCCAAACCATTTAAAGTCATTCCTGTCATTCCATTGTGCCAATTAGCTGTATAAGGAGACGTCCCCATTGAAGCATTTAAAGAAATATTACCTCCATCAGCTGTACATGCAATACCTACAGAGGCATTGATTAATAACTTATCCAATTGAGAAGCCATGATTACTGCTTCATAAGCATCTAATCTTCCAGCTCCAATTAAACCAATATAAGAAGGGTTAATTAAATCTAGATTATAAGCTGATGCCTTAAGAATAGACTCAATATCTTGGTTTGTAAGACAAGGATTTACAGCAAGCATAAGACCAACTGTTCCAGAAACATATGGCGCGGCAAATGAAGTTCCGCTAGATAAATTTGTATACCATCCTGAAGCAGGGCTTAAAGAAACCTGATATCCAGGAGCACATAAATCAACCTTAGAATTGTGTTGATGTGTACTGTTTGGATCTCCAATCACTTTTTCATGATTATCAGAAGATCCTATACTTGTTACTGAAAAAACATTGTCATAAGAAGCAGGATAAACCAAATTGCTAGCACCACCACAAGTTGTTCCATTTCCAGCAGATGCGATAATAAAAGTGCCATTATCATATACTTCTGTAACAACATCTTGGGCAATTTGACTATAAGAACAACCAGATGTCCAACTTAAATTTAATATTTTAATCCCATGATTATAAGTAGCATTTAACATGTCATTATAAGTCATTCTAAATAAAGCCAATTTACTATTGAAACCTATTGAGTGAAGGCCAACTGAATTATCTGTATTACCAGCAGCTATCATTGCTACAGCTGTTCCATGAGTTGACATAGCTGTATTTGTTGAATCATAATAAGTAACTTTTCCTACTAACTCCTCATGATTAACTTCAAAATTTTGATCTGATATTCCTATGACAACATTTGAACTCCCATGAGTAATATCCCAAGCATCATATGCATTAATTAAATTCATGCTATAATTTGGATAGTACTGAAGCGTATCATTTGGAACATATAAAACATTGTATTCTGGAGCATATTCAATTGCGGTAAATAATTTTACAGAATTAACTGCTGCAGCGTACAAATCAACAGAATTAGAATTTGAAGTAATTTCATAAATATTTAACAAAGATGCTTTCCTTGATGAAGGAAGTGCTTTTTCAACAGATACAACATTAAAATTCTGAATTAAAGAATTAAACTCTAAATCACTTGATTCTAAATTTCCAGTAACTGGATTTTGTGTAGGTAATACTTTTTCATTTTCAATTCTTACCCAAATTTTGCCGTTTGTATTTTGTGCATGTGTATTGAATGAAAAACATCCAGAAAATATAACTATGGCGATGGTTTTTAATAAATTTGTTTTCATAACCTTTTTTTTTAAATTATTTCGTTTTGTTGGGACAAAGGAAAGGGAGGAATCAGCCCTAAAAAGAATTATTTAACAACTACAAGATTAAAATACCAAAGGATACGAATACCTCAATAAGTATTGCCACATATTAGACTAAGTATATACACTTAAACAATGATTTATAGAAAGAATATTAATGATTTGGAACAAATCAAAAAAAATAGCGTAATCATAATATATGTCTAAAAATATAAGCCGTTTTATATTATATATATTTTTAATTATTAGCCCTAGTGTTATCGCACAAGAAATAAACACTCGAGACATTTCTTCTGAAAATAAACCTCATTATTTTAAAGCAGGACTCCTCGAATTTTTTAGTGGAGATTTTTCTATGTATTATGAAAAAGTAATTTCAAAGAAAGTCTCATTAGAGGCTGGAGCAGGTATTGTATTTAAAAATTTCTTAAAGGAGTTCGTTGAAGAGAATTCAACGGCAAACTCTAAACAAGTAATTCCAGGACCAAGTTTGAGTGCAAGCATAAGATACTATCCATATATCCCTGGAGAATTATTTTACTTATCTGCAGGATACAAATACAGAAGATATAGAACTAAGTATTCTAATATTTCCAATACCAATCAACAAGAAGAAACATTTAAAGAATACTATGGCAAATCAATATATAGACTTGGCGCTGGTTTTAACTTCATTCTTGATGAAAATATGTTACTAGATTTATATAGCGGAATAGGTTTCTTTGGAGCATCTAGTAAAACCTATTTTCAACAAATTAATGATGACACAGGTGAGTATGAATTCATTTCAGACATTCAACAAGAAACCAAACTTCACTTTAACATAGGCGTTAAGATTTCGTATAAATTATAGCGGATTTTATTATCGTTTATAATTCAAGAAATTATTAATTATTATTCTTCCACTAGGAGTCATTATTGACTCAGGATGAAATTGAACACCAAATAAAGACAACTTTAAAGATTCAATAGCCATTAGCACACCCTTTTCATCTATAGAAATTGGTGTAAATATCTTTTCATTAAGCTGTTCAACATGCCAACTGTGATATAAACCTACTTCGAGGTATTCATTTGTATTTTTAAATAGGATTGAGTCTGTATCAACTTTGATTTTTGATTTCTTTCCATGAGATACATAATATTGTTTTAAGTCTGCACCATAATATTGAGCCATTCCTTGCATGCCAAGACAAACACCAAGAATTGGTTTGACACCTGAATAAAATTTAAAAATGTCATTCATGTTTTTAGTATCATTTGGAAGACCAGGACCAGGTGATAAAATAATTTTATCATAGGAATCAATCAATCCGATATCAAGTTCATCATCTCTTACTACATCAACATTAGAGCACAAAGGTTCTACATAATGTTTTAGGTTATAAGTGAAAGAATCATAAAAATCAACAATTAATACTGTCACAATAAGGGATATTTTTTTACTTTGTACAAATGTACTTTAAATAAGATCTAAACAAACTTAGTTTCCTTATGCAAAAAAAAGCAATTAAAATAAAAAATGCACCAGCACCTGTTGGCCCATACAGCCAAGCAATATTAGCAGGTGAAACACTTTATGTTAGCGGACAAATTCCTCTTGATCCAAACACAGGAAAGTTAATTTCCGGAAACATTAGTTCATGCACAACTCAAGTAATGACTAACATTAAAAGCCTTTTAGAAGCTGCCGAAATGAATTTAAATAATGTAGTTAAGTGTTCTATCTTTTTAAAAGACATGAATGATTTTGAAAAAGTTAACAAGGTATACTCAGGATATTTTTCCTCAACACCTCCTGCTAGGGAAACTGTTCAAGTTTCAAAACTACCTTTAGATGTTGATGTAGAAATTTCTTGTATTGCAATTAAAGGATCAGTTGAATAAATCATACAAACATACCATAAGCATTATTATAGTCAACTATAATGTTGAGTTTTATCTTGAACAATGCCTAAACTCTGTTCTAAAAGCAACAAGTGATATTGATCATGAAATATTTGTTGTTGACAACAACTCTATTGATGGCTCTGTTAATATGGTTAAGAATAAGTTTCCTGATGTTAAATTAATTGAAAATAAATTTAATGCTGGTTTTTCAAAAGCAAACAATCAGGCAATTGAAATATCTGATTCAAAATATATCCTTTTATTAAATCCTGATACTGTTGTCGAAGAGAACACTTTCAAAAAAATAATTGATTTTGTTGATCAAGATGATAAAATTGGGGCATGTGGTGTTCGAATGGTAGATGGTAAAGGTAGATTTTTACCCGAATCAAAAAGAGGACTTCCTACACCCTCTACATCACTTTATTATTTATTTGGACTATCTAAAATTTTTAAATCTTCTAAGAAGATCAACAATTATCACCTTGGTTATCTTAGTGAATTTGAAAATCATGAAGTTGATATTTTAAGCGGTGCTTTTATGTTTATAAGAAGTAAAGCACTTGATGAAGTTGGCAATTTAGACGAAACTTTTTTTATGTATGGTGAAGACATTGACTTATCATACAGAATCACAAAAGGAGGATATAAAAATTATTACTTTTCACAAACATCAATTATTCATTATAAAGGAGAAAGCACTAAAAAAAGCTCTGTTAATTATGTATTGGTTTTTTATCGAGCTATGTCAATTTTTGCACAAAAACACTTTTCAAAAAAACAAGCCAAAAGTTTATCTACATTAATCAACATGGGCATATACATGAAGGCTGGCATGGCGCTATTAAACCGATTCATTAAAAAAACCATTATTCCTGTAATTGACTTTTTGTTAATTATGATTGGTTTATATGCTCTAACAGTAAGATGGGAAGTAAAAGGAATTATTTTTCCTGATATTGCAAAAAATATTTCCATTCCACTTTATACAATAATTTGGATCTTTTTTGTTTGGATAAATGGAGTTTATGATCGATCAAAAAAAACAAGTTCATTTTTAATAGGCTTGGCAAGTGGATCATCAGTGATATTAATTTTATATGCTTTACTTCCTAAAGAATGGCAATTTTCTAGATTATTTATCATTCTTGGGGGTTTATGGGTTCTTTTCTACTTTATCTTATCTAGATGTTATTATAACTTAATTACAAAGGGTTTTATTTTTAGCAAAAAAGAAAATAAGTCTTTTGCAATTGTTGGTGAAAAATCTGAATATGACCGTGTTAAAGATTTACTTTCTATTGTAGGATACGATCAAAACTCAATATATCACGTTTGCCCATCTTCTCAAAAAGAAGAGGATTCAATAGGATCTATTATGCAACTAGATCAAATTGCCCACATATATAAAATTGATGAAATTATTTTTTGTGCAAAAAACACCACTGCCAAAGATATTATTCACTGGATGTCAATTATTCCATCTAGTAAGGTTGAGTTCAAAATCGCTCAACCAGACACCTCTTTTTTAATTGGAAGTAATTCGATACAATCATCTGGAGATGTTTATGTTTTAAACATTAACTCAATTTCAAAACAAGATAAACAAAGAAAAAAAAGACTATTAGACTTTTGTATCGCTCTTATTTTGATTTGTATTTCACCAATATTTATTTTCTTTTTCAAAAGAAAAAAACAATTCTTAATAAATATAATCAAAGTGTTTTTGGGCATTAAAACATTTGTTGGATACACAAATTATTCATTAGAAAATCATAAGAGATTACCACATATAAAAAGTGGCGTGTTAAGTGTTCAAAACATCAATATAAACACTAATAAAAAAAACTCAGAAAAACTAGATATCATATATGCTAGAGATTATAAATTAAGTGTTGATTTGAGAATTATTTTAAATAATTATGAAAAACTTGACCAATAGAGCGATTTTTATTGCCTAATATTCTTTTATTGATTATCTTCGTCCGGCAATTTTAAAGGTTTTTTTATGGCTCAGTTTGAGGTTCGATTACCGAAAATGGGAGAAAGTGTTACTGAAGCGACCATCACAGGATGGTTAAAAGATGTAGGAGATTCTATAGATATTGACGAACCTCTTGTTGAGGTTGCTACAGACAAAGTAGACAACGAGCTTCCATCTGAAGTTTCTGGAGTAGTTACCAAAAGGTTATTTGAAAAAGATAGCGTTGCACAAGTTGGAGATGTAATTGCAATAATTTCAACTGATGGAGATGGTGAAGTAGCAGTTTCTGAAAAAACTGAATCCGATACCGTTGAATTAAAAAATGATTCAACAGAAATATCATTAGAAGTTTCTGATAACAAGCCTTCAAATGAGAAAGCGATTACTATAGAATCTAACGGAAATGGAAGGTTTTATTCTCCACTGGTTAGAAGTATTGCTAATAAAGAAGGAATCAATCAATCAACTCTTGACTCAATAAAAGGATCGGGGAAAGACAATAGAGTAACTAAAAAAGACATCTTATCTTTTCTAGCTAACAAATCTGATGGCCCTATTTCTGAAAACATTCAAGCAACTAAAGAAGCTCCGATTAGCAATGCAAATAATACTTCTAAAGAAATTAAAGCACCAGTTGTGATTCCTAGTGCGGGTGATGAGATTATTGAGATGGATCGAATGCGAAAATTAATCGCTGATCACATGGTCATGTCCAAACATGTTTCCCCTCATGTCACATCATATGTAGAAGCTGATGTAACAAACCTTGTGGAATGGAGAAACAAAATAAAAAATGATTTTTTCAAACGTGAAGGTGAAAAAATTACATTTACACCTATATTTATAGAGGCAGTTGTTAGAGCAATCAAAGACTTTCCAATGGTAAATGTATCTGTTAACGGCACACAAATTATCAAGAAAAAAGACATCAATATAGGAATGGCTACAGCATTACCGTCAGGAAACTTAATTGTCCCAGTAATTAAAAATGCGGACATGCTTAATTTATCTGGATTAACGAAAAATGTCAATTTACTTGCAAATAACGCTAGAAATAATAAATTAAAGCCTGAAGATATTCAAGGAGGAACTTATACAATTACCAATGTAGGTACATTTGGAAATGTAATGGGAACACCTATTATTAATCAGCCACAAGTTGCTATATTAGCAGTTGGAGCTATTAGAAAGGTTCCTGCTGTAATTGAAACAGAAAATGGAGATTTTATTGGAATAAGACATAAAATGTTCTTGTCTCATTCATACGATCATCGAGTAGTAGATGGAGCACTCGGAGGACAATTTGTAAGAAAAGTTGCTGATTATTTGGAACAATTCGATAAAAATCGCGTAATTTAACACTAGATAGAAAAAAGAATATGAAAAAATATACATTTTACCCCCTAATTTTTGCTTTTATTTTTTTAAGCAATATTTCTAATGGGCAAGTCACAAAAGCGGAGGTTGAAGCAATGATTCTTGAATCAAATGAAAGTCAATTGGTGAATCACTCATCACGAATGCTTCAAGAAAATCATTACTATTTTTCAAGTTTGGTCACTGATAAACTCCTTGAACTAAACCCTGAAAGTGCTAATTACAACTATAGGAAAGGATTTATTCTATTAGGATTGAGTTGTGATTTTGAAAATGCAATGAAACATCTTCTTAAGGCGAAAGATAACATATCTAAGAACTTTGATATGTATTCTGTCAAAGAAACTGGAGCACCTGCAGATGTATTATACCATCTTGGACGTTGTTACCATTTAAATGAGCAGTATGATGAGGCAAAAAAATACTTCAATGATTTTGTATCAATATCTAACAAAGAGTCTGAGCTAATCAAAGAAGCACAACTTAGAATTGTACAATGTGATGTAGCTATAAACTTAACAAAAGCACCAAAAGATGTTAAAATCACAAATATTGAAGATGTGAATACAGAAAACGGTGAATATTCTACATATCTATCTGTAGATGGTAAAGCTTTATATTTTACAGCAAGAAAGCCGTGGGAAAACAATGAAACTGAAAGCTTAAGAGATTTATTGTTGTACAATTACCCTGAAGACATATACATGGTCATTATTGATGAAAATGGTCACTGGGGTGCACCTAAGCGTCTTGACCATTGTAAACCTGAAATAAACGAAGCAAGTGTTTCGGTAAGTCATGATGAACGAGAAATATTTCTATATGAGGATACTACTGGATTTGGGGATATATATACCACAAAGTATAAAGACAGAGAATACAAACCATCATCAGCTATTCAAATTGATGGTGTAAATACAGAAGAAGGTTGGGAAACACATTTAACAGTTTCTGCTGATGGCAACACTGTATATTTTGTTTCTGATCGTGAAGGAGGCTATGGGAAAAGAGATATTTATACTTGTGAAAAAGTAAATGGAAAATGGGGTAAACCTGTAAATATGGGGCCAATGATAAATTCTGAGTATGATGAAGAGTCTCCATTTATGGGATTAGACAACAATACATTGTACTTTTCTTGCAATGGCCCTAAAAGTATGGGAGAATTTGACATATTTAGTGTTTCAAAAGATGAAAACGGAATGTGGATGGAGCCTGTAAATTTAGGATATCCAATCAACTCACCTGGTCAAGATTTATTTTACACATCTAATTATGATGCTAGATATGCATTTATAACTTCAATAAGAAAAGGTGGTAAAGGAGACAAAGATGTTTACATGATTGACAATAAAACGTCCAATGCTGACGGCCTTGCATTCTTAAATGGAAAAATTATTAATACAAATGGCAACGATATACCAGAAGGTTCATACATATCACTAAAGTGTATAGACTGTGATGATAATAGTGAAGAAGTAATTATGCCACGTGTAAGAGATGGTGCATTTGTAAGCCTTCTTGAAAAATGTAAAGAGTATGAAATCACATATTATTACGAAGAGGGAAGCAAAGATCCATACACAGAAACATTCAATACAGATTGTGATATAGCATTTGAAGAAGTTAATAAAACTGTTTTATTAGTTGAAGAAGACAAAATCATTATACCAATATTTACTTATGATCTAGCGGGAATTGTTTCTGATAGAAGTAGTAATGAGACAATTACTGGTGCAACAGTTGAAATTTTCAATAAAGCTGGAGACACTGTTGAGTTGTGGAGCACTGATGAAAATGGAGGCTTTAATTCAAACTTAGCAGATGGATTGGTTTTAAATGACAAATTAGACTACAATGTTAAAGTAAAATCTATTGGTTACATTACACAAGAGTTTGAATTAAACAATGTACTTGGTAAAGATTCAATAATTACTGTTTCATATTTAATTGAAAAAGATACTGTTGAAACTGACCTTGCCAAGGTCCTAAATCTTAAGCCGATTTATTTTGACTTTGACAAATCAAACATAAGAGATGATGCCAAAGTTGAATTAGACAAAGTAATTGCTGCCCTTAACGACAACCCTAACATTAAGGTTGAATGTGGAGCTCATACAGACTGTAGAGGTCCTAAAGGCTACAACAGAGGACTTTCAGAAAGAAGAGCAAAATCAACAGCTAAATATATTAAGAAGAAAATCTCAAATCCAGAAAGAGTTACATTTAAAGGATATGGAGAATCTCAACCAGCTACAGATTGTTCATGTAAAAAATGTTCTACTGAACAACATCAGTTAAACAGAAGAACAGAGTTTATTATAATAGATTAATATTATACCAAGCATTTTTAAAAGCCCAATTAATTTGGGCTTTTTTTTTATCAATTTTCAATGAAATTAAACCTCTCACGACCACTATGTATTTTTGACCTTGAAACCACAGGGTTACAAATAACAAAAGATAGAATCATACAAATTGGTATCGTCAAAATAAAACCAAATGGCGAAACTGAGGAGTATTCAAGGTTAATCAATCCTGAAATTGAAATCCCTCAAGAAAGCATTTCAATTCACGGCATAACAAATGAAATGGTTGTTAATGAGCCCACTTTTAAAGACATTGCTAAAGAAATTACTTCATTTATTGACAACTCTGATCTTGGCGGATATAATTCTAATAAATTTGATATACCAGTGATTGCAGAGGCATTTATTCGAGCAGAAGTTGATTTTGATATGTCCAACAGGCATTTTATTGATGTCCAAAACATCTTCCACAAGATGGAACAAAGAACACTTGTTGCTGCTTATAAATTTTATTGTGACCAAACAATGTCAAATGCTCATGATGCTCTTTATGATAGCAAAATAACATTAGAGGTTTTAAAGTCTCAATTGAAAAAATATAAAGATTTAAAGACTGATGTACCATCTTTAGCTGAATTTTCAAGAGCTAGCGATTTAAAAATTCATGATTTTGCAGGAAGGCTTGCTAAAAATAATGACAATCTAGTTGTATACAACTTTGGCAAGCACAAGGGTAAAACAATTGAGCAAGTTATGACTGAAGAACCTGGCTATTATGGGTGGATGTTAGGGGCTGATTTTCCATTGTATACAAAACAATGTCTTAAAAAAGAAGTCAATCGAATAAAAGAAAGTCGAAAAAAACAAAAGGAATTAGATATTCAGGATAAATTAAGCTTGCTGCAAAATAAATATAAGAAAAAATGAAAATTATTTGTATTGGAAGAAACTATGCAGAACACGCAAAGGAAATGAATGCAAAAATACCTGAAAAACCCATTTATTTCTTAAAATCTGATGTTTGCATACATCGTGAATCACAAAAATTTTATTACCCAGAATTTACAAAAGAATTGCATTTTGAATGTGAACTTGTTATTAGAATTGAAAGACTTGGTAAATTTATAGCGCCTCAATTTGCAAAAAAATATTACAGTCATGTTTCTTTGGGTCTTGACCTTACAGCAAGAGATTTACAAAGAAAATGTAAAGAAAATGGACACCCTTGGG